>OMKD01000098.1 GCA_900299495.1 Sphingobacteriales bacterium | reverse complement strand
CTTAAGATTGGAAATCCATTGGATGAGTCTAATCACGTAGGACCTCTAATTGATAAGGATGCTGTAAATGCTTACCTAAACTCTATTGAAAGAGTTAAGGCAGAAGGCGGTACTTTCCTTGTTGAGGGTGGTGTAATCGAAGGTGAAGGTTACGAATCAGGATGTTATGTTAAACCTTGTATTGCAGAGGTTGAGAATTCATACGAGATCGTACAGCACGAAACTTTCGCTCCAATCCTATACTTGATCAAGTACAGTGATCTTGATGAGGCGATTGCAATTCAGAACGATGTTCCTCAGGGACTATCTTCTGCAATCATGACAAAAGATATGAGAGAAGCAGAGCTTTTCCTTTCTTGTCAAGGATCTGATTGTGGTATCGCAAACGTAAACATCGGTACTTCAGGTGCTGAGATCGGTGGTGCATTTGGTGGTGAAAAAGAAACAGGTGGTGGCCGTGAGTCAGGATCTGATTCTTGGAAAGCATACATGCGTCGTCAGACAAATACAATCAATTACAGTAAGGAATTACCTCTTGCACAGGGGATCAAATTCGATCTGTAAAAAATATACTTAGGGAGTCTTCGGACTCCCTTTTTTGTCTCCTAAACAACCTCCTGTCACCTCTATTCCCTTTTTTGAATCCCAACTTGCATTAATTGATATCATAATCACTTACCTTATTCGTTAGGTATCTTATATCGATTTAAGCGCACCCAATGCAGATGAGGATTATTATAACATTTTTATTCCTATGTCTAAGTACAGGCATTTTTGCTCAGAAAAAAGGGCCGGCAATCAACCTGATTCCAAATCCAGGCTTTGAGCAATTCTCCAGTCCTCCAATTGGATGGTTCTACCGTGGGAGTGATTTCACCTCCCTCATGCTCTTCTGGGATTCTCCAACGAATGCCTCTCCGGATGCATACGGACAGAATATCAGAGTTCCTGCACATTGGAAATCCAATGGTTTTCATCTTCAAAAAGCACACAAAGGTGAATCTATGATCGGCCTTACCATGTATGGCTGCGAAAACGGAAAGCCCCATTGTAGAGAATATGTTCAAATCCGATTGAACGAAGAATTGGTTATCGGTCAGAATTACTACGTGGAATTCTATGTTTCCAAATTGAAAAATGGAATGGCATCCAATAATTTTGGACTAGCCTTTTCTATTGATCCTGTGCGTTTAGAAATAGATCAGGACATTGAGATAGATCCTCTGTTTAATGATGTACGAGTAATAGACAATGAAGATCACGAATGGGTAAAAGTTAGAGGTGGTTTCCAGGCAGATTCCGCATATAACTTCCTAATTGTTGGTAACTTCTATAAAGACATTGACACGGAGGTAGAGAAAACCAATAATCAAACACTGAACTATAGTTACTACTATTTCGACGATTTCTTGGTGAAGAAGATTCCTCCGATCCTGGATGTTCCGGAAGAAAAGGAAGATCTGCGCAAACAAGTCCTCACTGAAGGAAAGATCATCAAGCTAAAAAATATCTATTTCGATTTCGACAAATGGGATCTGCACCCAAGATCCTTTATTGAACTCAATAAGCTAATCAGCGTCCTGGAAAAGAACCCGGGAATGAATATTCAGATTCACGGACATACCGATAGTATTGGTAGTGATAATTATAATATCTATCTTTCACGTAAACGAGCTAAATCCGTTATCAGCTATCTTAGTGATAATGGCATAGATGTCACAAGACTAAGTTATAAGGCATATGGCTCTTCAGAACCTGTGGAATCCAATAAGGATTCAGAAGGCAGAGCACTGAACAGACGTGTAGAATTCAAGATATTGAACATAAAATAATGCATCACAAACATTCGGGTGGTCTGGAAAAAAGATTTTCCACAAACAAAATAGAAGCAGGTTGCGACGAAGCAGGCAGAGGTTGTCTTGCAGGTCCTGTATTTGCTGCTGCAGTTATTCTGCCTGATTATTTCGAACATCCTCTACTGAATGATTCCAAGAAATTAAGTGAGAAAAAAAGAAACATCCTTCGACCTATCATAGAAGAACAAGCATTGGCATGGGCGGTTGGAATTTGCAGCCCTGAGGAGATTGACGAAATCAATATCCTGAATGCCTCCTTCTTAGCCATGCACAAAGCCATTGAGCAATTAAACACATCTCCGGAACTTCTACTGATCGATGGAAATAGATTCAAGCCCTATAAAGAAGTCCCATTTGAGTGCATTATCAAGGGAGATGGAAAATTCATGTCTATTGCAGCGGCTTCCGTACTTGCCAAAACACACAGAGATGAATTTATGCAAAACATCCACAGAAAATACCCACAGTATGACTGGCATAAAAATGCTGGTTATCCCACCAAAGCGCATCGGGAAGCTATTGAACTACACGGTCCTTGTGAGCATCACAGAAAAAGCTTTACGCTGCTAAAACCTAAACAAACGGAATTGTTTACTTAAGGCTTTACAAAAGGATTATTCATTTTTTCATACCCAATGCGAGTCTTAGGTCCATGACCAGGATATACAATCACCTCATCTGGCAATACGTACAGCTGAGTACGAATACTTTCTGCTAAAGTATCAAAATCACCACCAGGAAGATCTGTGCGTCCTATACTCTGAAAAAATAGCACGTCGCCAGCGATCAGGTATTGATCTTTTTCATCGTAAAAAGATAGACTTGCAGGTGAATGCCCAGGAGTAAACAAAGCCTTCAATTCAGTATTTCCAAAACTTATTGTAGAACCCTCTTTGATGAAATTTATTGGTGCTGGTGAGTGGGTATTATAGGCGATTCCATACATATCCGCTACCATTGGTCCCTGATTCAATACTTGGAGCTCACCTTCATGAATTTCCAATCCTAAATCAAACTGCTCGGCCACAAAAGCGTTACCTAATATGTGGTCGATATGACAATGTGTGTTGATAAGTCTTACCGGACGGAGTTTTTTATCTTCCAAAAATGTTACTAATTCAGTTTCTTCCTGCTTGTTACTACAACCAGGATCGAAAATTACACATTCACCTGTTTCATCATAAACTACATAGGTATTTTCCTGAAAGGGGTTGAATGTAAAACTTGCAACTTTAGCCATAACTGTACCTCGATTTTCCTTGTGTCGATCCATTATAGATGTAAAATCCCTTATATTATGACAAATACATTTGATTGATCAGTTGGAATCCACATCAGTTAAAATTAAATTATGCATAAAGGTAATTAAATCAACCTCGTTATAAAACAAGAAGTGTCTAGCAGCTCGAAATAATACAACATGAAAAACATTTACATCTACATAGTCTTCCTTTTGTTTACCTTCCAAAGCTTATCTGCTCAGGTTTCCAATGTGGAGTTTGGCAAAAACAGAGTTCAGTATCACAACGATTTTGAAAACTGGCTACAATACGAAAGTGAGAACTTTGTAGGCTTCTGGTATGGAACTGGAAGAAATATTGGTCAGAGTGTGATCATGATTGCTGAGGAAATTTATCCTGAGATCGAAGAGCTTACCGAACACCGCATCAATGAGAAGATTGAAATCATCGTTTACAAGGACATCACAGACCTTAATCAAAGCAATATCGGTGAAGAGGAAGTACTAAATACCTTCGAACAAAAGACACTTGTTCTAGGGAAAAAGATATTCATTCATTTTGACGGTAACCACCAGCATCTAAGATCCCAAATCCGCGAGGGAACAGCCAGAGTTTTTCTGAATTCCTTATTACTCGGTAATAGCCTACAAGAAATGATGCAATCTAGCATCTTGCTTAATCTACCAAATTGGGTCACAGATGGACTGGTAAAGTATATTGCTGATGGTTGGACCAGTAAAGATGATAGTGCATTAAGAGAATTACTAAATACAGACACCTACAAAGATTACAAGGCTTTCGCCAGCAATAATCCGATTCTTGCCGGAAAATCCATTTGGTATTACATAGACTCGAGAAACAAGAAAGGAATCATTCCGACCATCCTTTATTTAGCAAAGAATGACAGATCATTGGACTCTGGATTTTATGATGTGTTAGGGATGTCTTCCACTAAGGTACAGAAGGACAGTTATGCGTATTACAAGAAATTGTATGCCAATGAGCTTACAAAAACCAATCCGCTGGAAGGTGAAAAAATCGAAATAAAGAACAAAAAGAATATTCCAGTTACAGACATACTGCTTAGTCCTGATGGCAAGCGCCTGGCCTATGTAATGAATGACATGGGAAGATATAAAGTCGTTCTGCAACACATGGAAAAGGATGAAAAAACGGTAGTTCTAAGAGGTGGTCAGCGCAATCAATTGCAAAGCACAGACTATAATTATCCGCAAATAGCATGGAATAGTTCTGGTCAGGAGTTAGCTATTTTGTTTGAGAAGAATGATGTGATCTACCTAGGTCAATACGATATCTTCACGGACAAATTCAAGCAAACTGAACCCATAACCAACCAGTATCAAAGAATTCACTCCATAGCGTATAAGAATAACTATCGCATGCTGTTCTCAGCAACGATAAACGGTTTTTCAGACCTATTCGTATACAGCCTCGTGGATCGTCAAACCAACAGAATTACGAATGATATCTGGGATGATCTGGATGTGCAAACAGCAGAGCTTGACGGTAGAAAAGGATATATTTTCAGTTCTAACAGACCAGACACCTTAAATAGTCGTAAGATCAGAATAGACTCTATCGTGCCAGAAGATAAGTTTGATCTTTTCTTCCTTCCGGAAGATGGAAGTAAACTGATCCGACTAACAAATACACCGAATATCAATGAAAGGCAGCCTTATTGTTATGATAAGGAATACTTCACCTATCTATCCGATAAAACCGGTATTGTAAATCGCTATGTTGGTGAAATAGAATCCTATATCCATCACTATGAACAGGAAGTGTTCTTTAATGATGGGGATATCGGTTATTTCCATAAGGATACACTATTAGAAAATGTCATTGACAGTGTTCGCTTGACTGAAATTGATAGTGTGAATATTATTCCTATCATTGAAAAACGCGGAAAATCAAAGCCTCAAACCAATTATAGCTATAATCTTGATTTTCATAAGGTCAGCTTGAACAACGGAACCATCATCAGTAAACAGCAATCAAAGGATAACGACTTCTTTGTTATCAATAAAATTGATGTGGGTGCTATTGCCAGCCCGATAGAAAAGGATTTCAACAAAAAGGATTTGGCGAAAACCAATGAAGATGTCACTGTGATAAAGGAAGATAACTTCCTGGATCCAGACTATAAAAATGAAGAAACGGAGGAGACCTTAAACATTGATACCTATGTATTTCAATCTGGTTTCGAAGTGGAAGAAGAGGAAGAGCAAGAGGTAGAAAATGAGAAAGAACTGCTCGATTCATATATGACAACAGCAGCTGACCTCACACTTGGCAGAACCGAAACGAACAATAAGCCCTATCAGTATTTTCCTTCGGACGTGATCCCATACAGATTGCTTTTCCGTAATGATTTTATCACAACGGATCTAGATAATAACAACCTCTTGGATGATTATTATCCGTACAATGGAACGCCAAGTCTAAATGCATTCCAGCAGGGTAATGAACAAGATGCCAGAGCTTCCAGGATGGGAATACTAATGAAAGCCAACTTCAAAGATCTTTTAGAAGATTATGAGCTGGAAGCAGGTATTAAATTCCCTTCTAACTTCAATGGTTATGAAGCATATATCCGCTACAATAACGATAAAGAGCGTATTGACAAAGAGTACTATATCTATAAAAGTACATTCAGATATACAATTGATAATGGTTCCTCATTCCCAAGTCAGATTCAACCACGTGTAGAATCAAAAAGCTTTGTTGGTCAATACAGACTGAGTTATCCGTTTTCAGTTTTTGCATCTGTTAAAACAGGTTTGAGCCTGCGATTGGATCAACGCGTACAGCTGGCAACAGACCCTGCAACGCTTGAAACACTCTCGGAGAACGTACAGCGTATTCGCTGGAGATCAGAATATGTGTATGATAATACCATAACCAAAGCGATGAACATCCTAAATGGTACAAGGGTAAAAGGAACTGTGGAGTTATCTAAAGGCATGCAAATAGACCTGACAGACGATACTTCATTTAGTTTCAATGATGGGTTTATGACTGTACTTTCACTGGATGCCAGAAATTATCTTCCGGTGCTTCGTAGATCTGTATTTGCAAATAGAATTGCTGCGGCAACCTCCTTAGGTAGTGAGAAAGTAGCTTACTTTATAGGAGCTACAGACAATATGTTTTTCTCGCCAAATTCAGACAACAACACGGACATCCCAACGCCAAATGTTCAGGATGGATTCAGATATCAAATGCTGATGCCTAACCTGAGAGGATTTTCCCCGAATATCAGAAACGGTAATTCATTTGTGATGATCAACTCAGAGCTTCGAATTCCTATATTCCAATATATTTCAAATAATATCCGTTCTCCATTCCTGAAAAATTTCCAAGTGGTAGGGTTCTTTGATGCTGGAACAGCATGGATTGGCAAAAGTCCATTTGCTGATGATAACCCACTTAACATCAAAAATTTACAAGATATTTATGAGCCTGGCGACCCGAATGTATTCTTGTCTGTTAAGTTTTTCAGAGACCCATTTGTGATGGGTTATGGTGCTGGAGTTAGAATGCTTATCTTTGGCTATTATTTACGAATTGATTATGCTCAGGGTATTGAAACAGGTGAAAAGCTTGATCCTAGACTCTTCTTTTCCCTTGGGTATGATTTCTAATATCTAAAGATGAAATCTAAACTTTGGAATCTACTCTTACTATTGTCCTGTACAATGGGCTCTGCTGTATTTGCTCAAGATAGCGTTGTGGATATGCAGGTATTCGAAGAGTTGGAGAAAAGCGCTGAACAAGCCATATTAATCATATTAGATAATCAGGCAGACCTAAGCCAAGCAAAGAACATCCAACTTAAAACGGATAAGGGTCAGTATGTTTTTCAAGCACTGAAACAACAAGCTGAGAAAAGCCAAGAGGAGATTATCAACTACCTTGAAGAAAATCAATTAACATACAGATCTTATTTCATGGCCAATGCCATTTTGACCACTGTTAATGAACAACAGCTGGAGGATCTTAGCAATTTTAAATCCATCAAAAGAATTCAGATTGACGAGTGGTCTTCTAATGAAATACCAAAAGATAAAGCCTTTGTGAATGCTGAAACCCGTGGTTTAGAAGCTGTAGAATGGGGAATTGCAATGATCCGAGCTGATGAAGTTTGGGAGATGGGTATTCGTGGAGAAGATGTAGTCATAGGAGGTCAGGATACTGGTGTTGAATGGTTTCACCCATCTATAAAAGCTCAATACAGAGGTTGGGACGGAACTACCGAAGACCATAATTACAACTGGCACGATGCTATTCATGAAATCAGCGGTTCCAATAATGGAGATAATCCATGTGGCCTGGATAATATTGCACCTTGTGATGATCACAATCATGGAACACATACTGTTGGTACAATGGTCGGAGAAGACGAGGATTTGCAAATTGGGGTTGCACCTGCAGCTTCCTGGATTGGATGTAGAAATATGGAACGTGGAGATGGAAAACCAAGCACCTATCTGGAATGCTTCGAATGGTTTCTTGCTCCAACGGACAGTAATAACGAAAATCCTGATGTATCAAAAGCACCACATGTGATTAATAATTCATGGGGATGCCCAGAATCAGAGGGCTGTAATCCAAATAACTTTGCCATTCTTGAAGTAGCAATAGACAATCTAAAGGCCGCAGGAGTTGTGGTTGTAGTATCTGCGGGTAATAGCGGTTCTTCTTGTAGCACTATTTCAAACCCTCCAGCGATTTACGAAAATAGTTTTGCGGTGGGGGCTACAAATGAAAATGATAATATCACAGGATTCTCTAGTCGAGGTCCTGTTACTGTAGATAACTCAAACCGACTAAAGCCCAATGTTTCTGCACCAGGTAGAAACGTGTTTTCCTGTATCAGAAATGGCGAGTATGCCAGTTACAGCGGAACCTCAATGGCTGGCCCTCACGTAGCAGGTGCAGTTGCTTTATTGATTTCAGCAAGACCAGAATTAGCTGGGCAGGTTGATCTCATTGAAGATATTCTGGAACAAACAGCTGTTAATAAAACAACAGATCAGGAATGTGGTGGTGTTTCCGGTGCATCAATTCCTAATAACACCTACGGTCATGGAAGAATCGATATGATGGAAGCCGTAGAAATGGCATTAAACCTAGATATAACAAGTACTTTTGAAGTAAGTCCTCAAGATATAGAGGTGTTTCCAAATCCTTCTCAGGGAATTGTATCTTTCAAACTAACCCGAGAATTAACAGATGCAAACATCAGAATTATGGCTTCTAACGGAACTGTTTTACTATCTGAGACATTAAAAGGAAACATACAGTCAATTGACCTGAGTGATTTCCCTTCAGGTCTGTTTATTTATCAAATACAATCAGAACAACACGTCTTTAGTGGAAGAATAGTATTGAATAAATAACAAGTATTCATTAGTTACAATAAAAAAAGGGGGACAAGCATCTGGTTTGATTCCCCTTTTTTATTTATTTTTTATATCCCTGAATTACCTTTTACCAATTTTCAATAAATAACCATTAGCTTTGTAAGAAGTAAAAAACAGTATGGCAGAATATCCCAGAAATACGAATAAAGCACAATCCGGCAGATCAAGTAAAGGTGAACTTTCCGAATATGTATTTGGAAAGGTGCAGCCTCAGGCAACAGCTCTAGAAGAAGCTGTACTAGGTGCTTTGATGTTGGACAAGGATGCTTTATCTACTGTTATGGACATCGTAAGTCCAGCCAGCTTCTATTTAGATGCTCACAAACACATCTATGAAGCTATGATCGTATTGTTTAATGCCTCTCACCCTATTGATTTGTTAACGGTTACTGAGGAATTAAAAAAACTGGATAAACTTGCAGAAATCGGAGGTCCGGGTTACCTAGTAAAACTGACCAATAAAGTAGCTTCTGCAGCCAATATAGAATATCACGCCCGTATCATCGCTCAAAAATACATACAGCGTGAATTGATTCGTGTTTCCACCAAAATCATCAAAGATTCTTACGAAGACAGCACCGATGTGTTTTCTTTACTGGATGATGCCGAAAAAGGACTTTTCGATATTACGCAGAAGAATATGAGTCGTGGTGTGGAATCTATGAGTTCAGTAACTGCAAAGTTCAGACAACAATTAGAAGAATTAAAAGATAAGGATGATGGTCTTACTGGTGTACCAACGGGTTTCATTGGACTTGATAGACTTACATCCGGTTGGCAGCCATCCGATTTATTAATCCTGGCAGCAAGGCCTGGTATGGGTAAAACATCTTTTGTTCTTGCCCTTGCAAAGAATGCAGCCATGGATTTCAACAAAGGTGTTGCAATATTTTCTTTGGAGATGTCGGATATCCAGCTAGTACAGCGTCTGATCTCTTTGGAAGCTGAGATTTCTGGTCATAAAATGAGGAAAGGAAATCTTGAGGAATACGAGTGGCAACAATTGTATTCTGCTATCGAAAGCATGGCAGATATTCCAATTTTCATTGATGATACTCCAGGTATCAACATCTTCGAACTTCGTGCAAAATGTCGACGACTAAAAGCACAACACGATATTCAAATGGTCATCATCGATTATCTTCAGCTGATGAGTGGAGGTGGAGATAATAAAGGAAACAGGGAGCAAGAGGTATCTGCTATTTCCCGTGGACTTAAAGCTCTTGCCAAGGAATTGAATGTGCCGGTAATCGCACTTTCACAGTTGAGCCGTGCAGTTGAATCCAGAGGTGGAACCAAAAAGCCGATGCTATCCGACCTTAGGGAATCCGGATCCATCGAGCAGGATGCCGATATGGTAATGTTCATCTACCGTGGAGAATACTACCAAATCCTAGAAGATGAAGAAGGTGAATCTTTGAAAGGTATTGGTGAGATCGTCGTAGCAAAGAACAGACACGGTGCACTCGAAACAATTAAGCTAAGATTTATCAATGAGTTTGCTAAATTTGCAGATCTAGACGATATGGATTTCGATAATCTTCCGGAAGGAACATTCGAAACCAATATGGATGGCGCAGATATTATTACAAGACCGTCCAGAATGAACGAAGACGAGGACATCCCGTTCTAAAGTATTTTATAAACATCAGGTATGGATAACGAAGGGGTCAGATTAAATAAATTTGTGGCATCTGCTGGGGTTTGCTCCAGAAGAAAAGCAGCAGATTTAGTGAAAGCAGGAAAGGTGAAAGTGAATGGTAAAGTGGTTGAAGAACCATTTTATCTGGTACAGGATTTTGATGAGGTTGTATACAACGATAAAGTTCTAAAGCAGGAAACCAATAAGGTTTATCTATTGATGAATAAACCTAAAAATACGATCACCTCTCTATCGGACGAAAAGGGCCGTAAGACAGTTATGGACCTTGTCAAAAAAGATATTACAGAGCGTATTTTCCCAGTCGGAAGACTGGATTTTCCAACTACCGGATTATTACTAATCACCAATGATGGCGACTTAGCTAAAAAATTAGCTCACCCTAGCCATAAGGTGAAGAAGTTCTATGAGGTTCATTTAGATAAGGATATCACACCACAGGATCTTGACAAGATCCGTAAGGGTCTGACTTTAGAGGATGGTTTTGCTCCTGTGATCGGCATTGATTTTGTACGAGGAAAAACCAAGCGTGATGTAGGTATAGAAATTCATATCGGCAGAAACAGAATCGTTAGAAGAATCTTTGCTCACCTGGGTTACACGGTAGAAAAACTAGACAGAACCTACTACGCAGGACTTACTAAAAAAGATTTGCCAAGAGGTCGCTACCGTCACTTGAAAAAACAGGAAATCATAATGCTGAAGCATTTCACATAAAAAAAAGGAACTTCGAAATGAAGTTCCTTTTTTTTATCCCTTGGTATACAATCCACCTGTCAGATTCAGGATTGAAATTTGGGAATTTATCAGATTGAATCTGGCCTCCAATCGAGCTTGTGAAGCACTTAAATATCCTAATTGAATAGTTCGGTAATCAAAGCTGCTGATTAGTCCGTTTTCAAAACGATCCTTCGCTATGTCAAGATTCTTTGAAGCATTATCCAATTGCTGCTCACTCATCTCCAACACCCGCTGATTAGTTACCATCTGCAAATACGTGTTTTCAAACTGCGTAGCTATAGTCTGCTCCATATTTAGCATTAGATCCTTATTCGCCTGCCATTGAACCTCAGCATTCTGAATTCTGGTCTTGCGCAATCCTGCATCAAACAAACGATAAGAAGCAGTTAGATTCAAAAATGGATTTACTCCATAAGAAGTATTCCTGCCAATGATTTCCATGGTAATAGGGTTTTCAGCATCTAGATAGATACTGTTCAAATTACCACTCACCCCAAGACCAAGTCCTAAAGTTGGCTTAAGTGCCGTCTTCTGAATATCGATATTATTCAAGGCCAGTTTATCTGCCAATCTTAAATTTAAGATATCGGTATTATTATCCAACATCCGCTGCTGAAGTCCTTCCTTTTCCAAAAGCGGAATCACAGATTCTAAATTATCGGTAAGTTTATATTGCTCTGTATTACCACTAATGCCCATGACCAACTTTAAGTTGTTGTGCAAAGCTGCTATCTGATTTTCCAACTGTATATACGCAATGGAATCGTTCAAATAAGCATCCTTAGCCTGAATCACATCAAAGGTACTGGCAGAACCATATTCTCTTTTTAGCTCCTGAAAATCTAACCTATCTTTAGATAAGGATTTTACTTCCTGAAGAACCGTGCGCTGCTCCTCAACCAACAAAACCTGATAGTAAGCAAGCATAAGCTGTTCGGTCAAATCCTCAATAGCAATGCGCATATTAAGTTCTGCCTGCTCGCGCTGAAGTCCAAGCCCTGTCTTTGCATATTTGATTCGGCCTCCGTTGTACAACAGAAGATTCATTTCAAGCCCACCGTTTAATCCTGTGCTGTAGGACAACTGTTCTGGTAGGATTACATTGGCTGGATTGACTTGCTGGCTGATTGCACTCTGGTTTACTGCCGTTACATCAACTGTTGGTGTGCGTCCTGCATTAGCCCAGGTGTCATTATTTTCACTGATTAAGACTTGCTTCTCCTGAAAGCGAACCTGTAGATTATTGGCAAGGCCAATTTCCAGCGCCTGACTAAGACTTAACTCCGTTTGCCCAAAAGCAAAACTAAATTGCAGGATTAAAAAAAGACTTATTGAGATGCGCATCATAGGCTTAATTTTTATCTAACTTAAATACTCCCATGATTGGGACTCCTTGTCGTTCGATTAATACAACAGGATTATTGAACCTTCCGTTTTTAGCTTTGTAATCTTTTCGCTCCCCTTTAGACCTAAAGTTTGTGATATAGTAATCACTATCGTTTTTATTATACCCCAAACATAGTTTAGACTTAGTCTCTTCATCCAAAAACTTATGATTAGCAATTCCCGGATAGGAAAAAGCATAAAATTTTATACACTCACCCTCCTCTGCTTTCTCAGCAAGTTGTTTCAAGCCACTCCTGTATGAAATCCCCCAATAATCCAATTCGAATCTACTAAACTGATCACCACTAGCCAGAACATTAAAATAAGTCTGCTGATAAGGATGGATAGCAACCATCAAATAAAGGATATACCCAATGTTTAGACCTGCAAATACCTTCACTAGCGTATACACTTTTGCCTGTTTTTGCTTTGCCCATCTAAGCATACGTAACAAACCAGCGAAAACGATCAGAGCAAAACCTGCATAGGTAAAATGAAGTTGTCTCCATCCATCGTACAAAGTTGAATTTTTGATAATAACCATCAATAATGGCAATAAGAAGAAACTAAAAGCAATAACAATAAATCGTTGCTCTCGGTCCCTGAACCAACTCAAATCTCCCTTAAACAATCCTTTGATCCATTGAACAAGTGGCTTTCCAAATCCAAGTACAAACAGCAACCAGTAAAACAATGGAATACTGATGAGCATCCAAGCTGGTGCATAATACCATGGAAGATCCGGAGCATACAAATATTCATTGAATAAAAGTACTTCTCCCCTCCAGTCAAATTTCCCCATTGCCTTGAAGGACTCTAAGAAGTTATGGATTGGGTTTTCCCATAAATAAGGCCAGAATATATAAATAAATACAGGAGTCAAAAGCCCATAGGTCAACAAGCTTTTTTTCCAGGTATTCCAGAAAGCTTTTTTATTTGCAGCAGCCAGAAAATAAAATCCAATCCAGGCTACACTCAAGGCTGGAAGTATGATTCCAACAATCCGAATATTCACACAAAGACCACAAATCAAGGCATGCAGCAAACCATTACGTACTGTTGGATTGTCCAAGTATCTGTAAAAACTGGCAAGTCCAAAAACGAAAAAGGATAGCAGAACAGAGTCCTTTATATTAAAGAAGGCGTGTCCAAATGTCCTGGGCGAGAGTATGAAAATGAAAGCACCCAAAACCGCCAGGTATCGGTTACCAAATTGTCTGTAGAGAATACGGTAAAAGGCTATACTGGCCAAAAAGAAAAGGATGAACACCATTTGGTGACGTAGCATATAGCGCTCGAAGTAAGAATTTAAACCAAATATACGTTCCAGATATAGCGCAGAAACCTGAAAGACAACTCCATAATATTTGTACTCATATTCATGCAGTTGCTCTCTATTGGGTGCAATAGGTCCTTTATCTATCCCGAAGGTCTTATTTATATAATCATAGCTTACTCTTCCGTGTCTTTCCTGAATCTCATCATCAAAACCCAGTCCAAAATCATGGACTGCATTCATCCCAATGATAAAGAAACCCAAAAAGAAGATAAATGAGAATAACCTTGATTTAAAATTAGGATTGTTCATCCGTACCAGTTGATTTTTTGCCCAGAAAACGGTCTTCAAACGCAAACCTTTTCAGATAAAAATTATAGAAGAAGATAGTACCTGTAGCCACTAATTTTGCGCCAATCTTATAGGACTCAAAAAGCTGAACATGCTCTACCAGAAGTTTAATGATTGTACTCCCGAGTAAAACACCTCCCAAAGAGATTAGCACTGACATCACGAAGACCAGATAAACGTTTCGCTTTAATTCAAAAACAAATCGCTTTTGAAGCATAAAATTTATGAGCATACCTACTGAGGCAGAGATCATATTTCCCCAAAACTCAGAGAATATTCCACCTTGGAAGATCACTAAGCCCCAAAACAGTCCATAATCCACAACCGTCGCCACAATGGAAGACACCCCAAACTTCAACTTTTGGATTAGACTGTTTTTGTATTTCTCAATTAGATTTATCACCATGCTTCTTTTGATAGAACCTTAGGCCTCCTCTTCACTTTCTTCCAAGTTCAATGCTGCCGGTTCTACGGATTCATAACTAACCTCTTTTCCTACTAAACTACCTGCATAATACTTAGTCCTGTTTACGATTACTAAGAATACTGGTAACATCACCAGTATAATGACTGTAATCAGCAAAAGACCAAATGAAACGGAAACCGCCATTGGCTTTAAGAACTGTGCTTGCAAACTTTTCTCTAATAATAGAGGAAAAAGCCCTGCAAAGGTAGTAATTGAAGTTAAAACTATTGGTCTGAATCGACTTAATCCCGCATCATAAAGTGCATCCATCTGTCGCTGACCATCCTGAAGATTCTTATTATAGGTGGCCACAAAGACCAATGCATCATTCACCAGAATTCCAATTAAGGCAATAACCCCAAGGATTGAGAATAGACTAATGGGTATTCCCACTGCCCAGTGTCCCCAAGCTACTCCTATAAATGAGAACGGAATCAATAAGAATACCGCAAAGGTTTGCATCAAAGATCTGAAAGTAAGTGCTATACAGAAAATCATTAATCCAAGTATGATTGGCATGATCATCGTCATAGACTTCTGAGAGCGTTCCTGCTCTCGGTTTTGCCCTTCAAAAACAGCAGATATTCCAGGATAATCTTCCAGCACGCTTGGTACAAGTTCGTTTTTAAGATTTGCAGTAAGATCACTCACTGAAACATTATCATTTGATACATCAGCTTCTACCCTGATCTCCCGTTTTCCATTCAAGTGGTTGATCGATACTACACCTCGCCCAATGGATACTTCGGCAAGCTCAGACAGAGGATATTCAAGTCCATTTCCAATTCGGATACGCATATCCAATAAATCTGTCAGGTCTGAACGATCCTCTTTTGCATAACGCACCCACAATTTAACCTCGTCTCGACCTCTCTGAATACGCTGCACCTCTGCACCAAAGAATCCCTGACGAATTTGTGCCAGGATCACCTGCGTATTTAAGCCAAGGTATTCGCCCTTTGGACTCATCGTCAGATTAATTTCTTTCAAGCCCTCCTGATTATTGTCAATAACATCTGCTAACTCTTCCAGTTTAGACATTTTCTCTTTTACCTTTCGGGTAGCAGCAGATAATACTTCGTAATCCTCACCGATTAGTGAAATAGAAACAGGTTTACCAAAGGCAGACTGTGCACCGAAAGCAAGTTCTTCAGCATCTGGAATAGGCCCGGTAAACTCTCTAATCTTATTCAGGATTATTCTTGCTTTCAGACTATCTCTGTACTCCCCTTCCAACAAGGTTACATTGATGGTTCCCTGATAAGTACTTGGTCCTATGTTACGCTCGATCTTTTTGATCGGTTCTTTTTCACTGTTATAATATGAGCTCGCAAGACTATCATTTGCTCTCCAGGCTGCATTCTCAATATGCTGTAACCATTGCATGGTTTCATCGGCATTGGTACCTGCTGGCATCTTGATCGAGATATTCAGATTATCTCTTTCGATATTCGGAAAGAATGTTCCTTTAATAATACCGCCGCTCATAGCACCAATAGTCAACATAAACAAACAGACCATAAGCGCAATACTTGCAAATTTATTATTCAAGGCAAATTTCAGGATTGGAGCATAGATCTTATCTCGTAAGCCATCCATGACTCCATCAAAGAACTGCCTCAAATTCTTAAAAAAGCCCTTACTATTTTCGCGATAATTTCTGTTTAAAGCTTTTGAATGTGCTATGTGCCCTGGTAAGATGAACGCACCTTCCACTAATGAGAATACCAAAGAGAATAAAACCACAATAGACATTTCCTTAAAGAAATCCCCAAGTGTGCCCTCAATAAATAAGAAAGCAGAAAAGGCAATAACAGTAGTCACAATAGCCGAAAATATGGCCGGAAGCACCTCCATCGTCCCTTCTAAAGCCGCTTTGGATCGGGACATTCCTTTCTCGTGCTTTTGGTAGATATTTTCCGCTATGACAATTCCATCATCGACCAGAATACCAATCACGATGATCATACCGAAAAGCGAAATCACATTTATGGTTACATCCAATTGATTGGTAAAGATGAACATACCCGCGAATGAAATTGGAATAGATAGTGCAACCCAAAAGGCAACTCTCCAGTGCAGGAACATAGCCAAAAGGATAATTACCAACACAAAACCCAGAATCCCGTTCTCTGTCAAAAGATCAATACGCTGACGG
>OMKD01000097.1 GCA_900299495.1 Sphingobacteriales bacterium | reverse complement strand
GTGTAGACACTGCCATCAGGAAATTTAAATGTACTGTAATGGTTTAGGCAATCTCCTTTAAGACATTGTGCGGAAAGGATGATTGGTGAAAAAAACGTAACTAAAGCAAACACGTTCATTTTCATTGTTAAATTGGTTTTTGTTATGTAGAGTAATACCTGGACCGTATTTTATTTTTCTTATTAACGGATTACATATATAAGTATTTTGTTATTTAACAAAAAAGAGAATTTTTTTCGATAAAGCGAGGGGTTAATTAGATAGACCAAAGGAAGTATTTAATTACAGAATTTAATTAAATTTGTTATTCACTGAAAAATAACAAAACAGTTAACAATGAAAGGTATTTGGACATTAGCTATAGTGGCTGTTCTTGCAACAGCTTGCAGTAATGAGCAAAAGAGTGAAGATGTAGGTACAGATGTAGTAGTTGAACAAGCTGCCCCATCTTTATTCGGAGAGGAATTCAATGCAGATGGTGCTGCAGATATTAATTCTATAGATCCATCATCTATTGCAGAGTCAGATTCACTGGATGCAATAGTATATGGCACAGTTAAG
The DNA here is from genome assembly GCA_900299495.1 of Sphingobacteriales bacterium. Classification (GTDB taxonomy): domain Bacteria; phylum Bacteroidota; class Bacteroidia; order Chitinophagales; family Saprospiraceae; genus AM-2324. The sequence continues at coordinate 9,979 of OMKD01000097.1, read as the reverse complement.
GAAGTTTGTCAGGTGAAGGGATGCTGGATGACAGTGGTATCTGATGCTGATACGTCTCAGGTAATTAATGTTCGTTTTAAAGATTATGGATTTTTTGTTCCAAAAGACTTAAGTGGAGCAAAAATCGCTATGAATGGAAAAGCATTTTCAGAAATGACTCCAGTAGATGAGCTTAAGCACTATGCAGAAGATGCTGGTAAAACTGAAGAGGAAATCGAACTAATCACAGATCCAGAGTATCAGTTGAAATTTTACGCCTCAGGTGTTAAAATCATGAAATAAAACAAAAGGAGATAAATTTTTTATCTCCTTTTTTGTTTTAGGTATATTACATTAATGAAAATGTATAATACGGTTAGGGATACATGAAAAAATACAGCTTCTTGAGATTTTTCAAATACACCTTTTCTTTTCTTTTAATAATTCAATCCTTTCATCTTTTCGGTCAGGAGACGGAAAAAGATAGCATGTTGCGTTTAATGCAATATGAGCGAGACTCGGCAAGGGTGGTTGAATTATTGAATGAGATAGGGTGGGAGTTGAAAGTTAGTCAGCCTGATAGTGCTAAAGCATATTTGACTAGGTCTATTGAAATAGCAGAACGAAAAGAACTCTGGGATGCCCAGGCGGATGCTTATAATTATATTGGAATCTTAGAAAGTATAAGGGATAATGTAGATGAGGCCTCCGATAACTGGGAAGCATCCTTGCAGATTCGAATAGATATAGAGGATAAAAAAGGACAAGCCAAGATTTATAATAATCTGGGCATCTTGTACAAGAATAAAAATGATTTCACGAAAGCTATTCAGTATTATAGGCAGGCTGAATTGATTTATGAAGAATTGAATAATCCTGTAAAGGCAGGAAACCTTTCTTATAATATCGCTAAGCTGTACGATGAATTTGGTCATTTCAGTCAAGCCATAGAATATACCTATAAGTATTTGAATAACCTGGAAGAACGCTCGAGTTTAGAAGGTCTTGATGAGGAGGAATTATTCGATCTGAAAAGTAGTGAGGCGGATGCGTATAATCTTCTGGGTACAGTAAAGTATTCGTTGGGTAGAAATACAGAAGCTAAGCAAGCCTATTTAAAGTCGTTAGCGATTAGTAATTCTTTGAATGATGCTAATCAATTGGCCAATGTTTTCAATAACCTTGGGAATTTGTATTCTTCTTTTAGTTGGAATTATAAGAGAAATGCTCTTCTAGATAGAGCTATAGCCTTTCAGGATTCATCTATTGCCTTCTATAATAAATCACTGGATCTCCGAAAAGAACTGGATGATTCGGATCACCTGGACAGGCTTCAGTTTAATATAGCAACCTGTGAGCGGGATAAAGGATTGTTCTACAAAGAGAAGGGGGATGAGCGTCTTTTTCAGCGCAAGATGGTCATAGCAGAAAAAGAACTGGAGCGATTGAGGAACTTATGGAATGAAGCTTCCGATGAACTTCGAATTATACAGGTAAATAATGCCTTATTTGAAGTTTATCTGGCGCAGAACAAAAAGCAGAATGCTTTTGAAGCACTTAATATATCCTCGTCATTAGCGGAGAAAAATGAAAGTGAATGGTATATCCAACGTTCATTGGAAGATTATTCTAAATATTACAAGGCGATAGGTCAATATGAACAGGCATTGGAGTATTCTGAGCGCTATAATCTGTATCGATATGAAAAAATAAATGAAAAGCGTATTCAGGATAATGAGAAGCAGGCCGCTTTGTATTTAGATCAAAAGAATATCCGGGAGATTGAACGCAAGAAAGAGGATTTGAAGCTGAGTAACCTCAAACTTAGAAACTCCTATATCTACATCTCTATTGCTATTTTTTCTTGTATCATATTTATCTTTTTGTTTGTTCGATTTAGAAGACTTCATACTCAGATTCAGGGTTTGTTGCTCAATATTTTGCCTCCGTCAGTTGTACGAAGGATCCAGAAAGATGCCTCAGATGATTGTGCTACTAATTTTGAAAGTGCCACTATTTTGTTTTCGGATTTTGCGGGTTTTACGGCTATTTCTGCACAGATTCCACCCGATCAATTGCTGGGCTATTTGAATAAATTCTTTACGGCATTCGATGAGATTATCAGTGAAGAAGGTATAGAACGGATAAAGACTATTGGAGATGCATATATGTGTGTGGCTGGTGTGCCGGATGAATATACTGATCATGCAAACAGAATGATCCGTGCGGCATTCAAAATGCGCGCAGCTGTGGATAAATTAAATACTGAGCATAGAAAACAAGGAATCCCTGAGTTTAAGATTAGAATAGGGATTAATTCTGGTCCTGTTTCAGGAGGTATTGTAGGGGTGAAAAAATATGCTTACGATGTCTGGGGGGATGCGGTGAATGTGGCATCAAGAATGGAGAGTAATGCAATGATCGGAAGTATAAATATTTCTGAAGATACCTATGGTTTGGTTGAGCAGGAGTTACATACGCTTAAGGAACAATATGTTTTTGAAACAGTAGTACGTAAAGGAGTACAAGTCAAAGGTAAAGGTGCGATGGACATGTACAGCTTTAAATAATTTTATGGAAGAGGCAGCGATTTATGCTACTTAATCGATTAGAACTATATAAGGCTGTGCAGCCCTTTTCGGAACTCTCACTAGTTACATTTAATACCCTGAAGATAATCCAAAATGAAAAGGGTCTGCATCATTCCTTTTTTAGAATTCCAATTCATAGTCACATTCGTATCGATAACTCTGTCTTTCTCGGCAATATCTGATGGGTGCTCCCATATCTTTCATTTCCTGAATATACCTGTAAATAGTTGCTTCTGACACACCAAGGCGATGGGCAAGTTGTGATGGTGATCCTGTTGATTTTCTGCGAATAAGACTATCTAGTCTTCTGGTTCTGGAGATAAATTTAAGTGCTTGCATAGAATAGTTTTTATTTTAATTTATCCCATTGAATTCCTATATTAAAAGACAATTAGCCCCCAAATAGACAGTCAAAAATCAGCATAAATCACCCACTATTTTATGTAATCTGTTGAAATACAGTTGTTTGTTTTTTTTGACTTTACCAAATTGAAGATGAATTTTTCCCAACTAAAGTATCTCCTTTCAGTTATTGAAAAAGATCAACCCCGCTTTTTTAGTCAGTTCGATACAGTTTTAACCTCCGAGAAGTATGCACATCTCAAAAAGGGCTTAGTTGAATGCGAGGCCGAGGAGGAATTGGTCTTACAATTATATGGTGTACTGAATAGTGGGGCTTACAGTAAGTTAAAAGGTCGATTCACCGAACAACTATTGGATGTTTTTCTACTGTCCAAATCTTCTAATCTTAAATCTTATTCAGGAACAGTACTTTCAAAGTATTGGCAACTGACGCTGATATTTAAGTCTATGGGGCAACTTGATCTAAGTAAAATATTTGCACTTAAAGGATTGAGGATTGCCGAAAGGAAAAAGAAGTTCAAACAAGCCTTTAAGTTTGCGGATTATCTAAAAAGTTTCCACATGTTGTCTAAATGGGATCTCTCCGCGTACAGGGATATGGAATGTAAGGCAAGAGCTTATCTGACACTGTTTAATGAAGAGCAGCATTTGAACGATATTTATTTCTCCCTTTCTTTTCAGCTAAGTACACAGCGGGTAGAAGAGTTAAAAAGTTCTTGCTCGAAGGAGGAATATCATGTTATTAAAGAACCTAGTATAAAAGGTAAACATGCTGTTTTCTATTATCATTCATCCATAGTATTAAAGGGTATACTTGAAAAGAATTATTTGGTAGCTCTTGAATACATTGATTTTGTATATGCAGATTTCAAGAACCTCAAATCCAGATCCTGGCTTCGATTATTAGAGAATTTGACTGTCTTAAGAGTACAGATTTATGTACACCTCAATGATTTTGATAAAGCCTGGGCGTCGATTAAAGATTTAGAATCTTCAGGGGGTAATATTGAACTAGGTAGAATTACTTTATTAAAGATTAGGATTCTTTTGAGATTGAAAAGGTATCAGGAAGCTTTTGATTTGTTTACTGCGTTTTTTCCTAAGTTAAAAAAACTAAGAAGTTTAGAACTTCCATTTGTAGAAGGGTTTGACTTGATACACGGGTTATTTTATGCGCTTTATAAACTGGGGAAGCTTAGAAGTACTGCTTCTTTTTTCAAGACATTCAGGTACTTTAAGTGGTTGAATTCTTTACCAATATATACTAAAGATAAAATGGGGATGAACATTAGTATATTAATCGTAGACTTTCTGATTGGGAAAACAGAGTGTTGGTCCAGTATGTATTCTAAAGCAGAGCAATTAGATCTTTATAGATACCGATATTTGAAAAAAGAAAGCTCTTATACGCCGATTTGTCAATTATTTAAAATCTTTAAAGAATATGCTAAACATAAAATAGATAAGCATATAATTGAATCATTAAAGGTTTCGGTAAAACAGATTTCTATTGTTGATCCAATAGATTTACCCTTATATTTTAGTGAGATTGAATTATTGTCTTGGAAGGAATTTGCTTGTTTAGCATTGGAAGATGAATAAATTAAATGCTCATGATTAGGAATACCTATTTGTTGGTCCTATTATTTATTGTGTGCTTTTGTTCCGGCTATGCACAGCAATACTCGATTGCCTTTAAAGGTTTATCTATAGTTGCACCCAAGACGGATATAGGTAACCAACCTTATTGTGAACTCAAGGAGTCTGCTGCCAATGCAGTGGCAATCATTCCTTTTGGCTTTTCTAGGGCAGGGTCAAATCAGGTAAATTATAATTATAGTGATTGGCAGTGGTGGGGAGAAACACTCAAGGGCGCTGAGCAGTCTATTATATATGCGCATGAAGAAGGCTTAAAAGTTATGCTTAAGCCTCAGATTTATATACCGGGTTCCTGGCCAGGCGCATTGGATTTACCGGAAGAGGATTGGTTGAAATGGGAGCAGTCTTATCGGAAGTTTATTCTGGACTTTGCGGCTATTGCTGAGAGGCAAAATGTGGATCTGTTTTGCATTGGGACAGAGTTGGACATTTCAGCAGTCGAACGACCGACCTTTTGGAATGAGCTTATAATGGATATTCGGAAGAGATACTTTGGTAAACTATGCTATGCTGCAAACTGGGATAAGTTTGAGCAAATAAGCTTTTGGTCAGCATTGGATTTTATAGGTATCGATGCCTACTTCCCCTTATTGGATAAAAAGGATGCTTCTATCAAAGATTTAAAAAAAGCCTGGGAGTTTCACTTAGCATCTATAGAGAATATCCAGAAAAATTTTCAAAAACCAGTCCTATTCACAGAGTTCGGATATTTGAGTGTGGATAATTGTACCTTCGAGAACTGGACGCTTCAAAGTCAAAGACAATCCTTGAGTGGCAATGAAGAAGCTCAAGCCATCGCTTTCGAAGCTTTGTTTCAAACTTTTGTTCAAAAGGATTGGTGGGCAGGTGGGTTTATTTGGAAGTGGTATATTGATGAGGGGACAAAAGAAAGAAGGCCTGAGACGGATTATACGCCCCAGGCCAAAAAAGCTTTTTATACAATCAAGGATTGGTATCACTCTAACTAGCGGCCTGCATGAGTAATGCACAGGCCCAGGCTCCATAGGTTCCCAGAGCATAACCTAATACAGCCATAAGAACTCCAACTGGTGCAAGTGAAGAATCAAAAGCAGAGGCTACGATAGGTGCTGATGCAGCTCCTCCTACATTAGCTTGTGATCCGACAGCAACAAAGAAGAATGGTGCTCTAATAAGCTTTGCTACCACCAATAGGATGATCACATGTACCAACATCCAGATCAGACCTATTGCGAATAAACCTGGGTTTTTGAAGATTTCTCCAATATTCATCTTCATACCAATAGTTGCAACTAAGATGTAGATGAATACAGATCCAAATTTAGACGCTCCAACTCCTTCAAGTGTTCTGAATTTTGTAAACGAACCACCAACTCCGATAGTTGTAGCGATCACTATAAGCCAAAAGAAACCAGACATCAGTGTGGATAATCCTTTTTCTACTAAGAAATTGCCATTGGCATCATTGATATTTTTGAAGACAGGAGAGAGTATGTCTGCTCCAAAATGTGCAATTGCAACGCCTCCGAAGGCAACAGCGAACATTACAAATAATTCAGTGGTAGTTGGTATCTTATTTACTTTAGCACGGAACTCTTTTACCTTGTTTTTTAATGAAGTAATTGCAGAATTATCCGCTTTAAGAATCTTATCAATTTTATCAGATTGACCTGCTCCAAACAGAAGGAAAGCCATCCATATATTTGCTACGATTACATCCACAACGATCATGCTTGAGAAAATATCGTCTTTTACTTCAAAAATTTCTTTCATAGCAGTTTGATTGGCCCCTCCACCAATCCAGGATCCGGCTATGGTAGATAGACCTCTCCACAATTCATCAGGACTAACACTTAATACAGATTCTGGAAGTATTGCAGAGGCTGCGAATAAGGCAATTGGACCTCCAATTATGATTCCAAATGTTGCAGCAAGGAACATGATTATTGCTTTTGAGCCGAGTTGCTTGATTCCTTTAAAGTCGATACTCAAGCAAAGTAAAATTAGGGAAGCGGGCAATAGGTATCTTGATGCAACAAAATATAGATTAGACTCTTCTCCGGAGATTAGACCAAGGGGCCAATTTAAAAGCCCTGGAATAAAATAGCAAAGCAGTAAGGGAGGTACAAATGTGTAGAATTTCTTAAATGCAGGTTGACTGGAAGTATGGAATATAAACGCAAGGATTATGATCAGTATTCCGAATACGACTGCATCGTTAGTAATTAAAGGTTCCATATAGTGTAAGTTGTCAATTTTGCTTAAAGATAATAAATCTCAACACTTGCTTATCCGGTAATGAAGCCGGAGGCTAGATAAGTCCCTGCGAAAATCAAAAATCCTAAATAGAAAAGTAGTGCTCCGAATAAGTTGATGGCTATTACCTTTAGCAAGGTCTTGACTGGGTTATTTTTGAATAAGCCTGTAAAGACAATGGTTACATAAATCATGTAGATCGAAGCCCATATGAAAATATCTTTCGGAGCATTCATGTTAAATAGTATGAATGGAACGAATAGCACGTATCCTTGAGTACTGGTATATGCATTGATCGCAAACTGTTCTACCAGGTTGAATCCAGTACGCCTAAAGAACAGATAGCTGAAAAATCCTGTAGTAGCTATAGAACCAAGTACCCACATATTCCAAAAGCCCAGATAGTATTTATTGATGGATTCATTAAAGAGTTCAATCTGGTCCTGATCCATTAATGCTGATTCTGTTGCTATATCCTGGGTCTCAAAATCAAAATAACTGAATTTTAGAATCAGGAATAAGATGATACCATTTATGATTAATAGGTACTTCAGTGGATTGGCTACCCGATCTCTTTCATGACCTAAGAATGAAAGAATGATTTGTATAGGTTTGGTAAAGAGTCCAAGGAAGGTATAAAAGAAACCTTTATTAAGATCAAAAACCTTAGCGATCTCAAACGGGAGATTTGAAAAGGTCAAACGTCTGATCTTACGTTCTCTGGTAATGATGGCTTCTTTTTTATCCCAGACATTCCAGACTTTTTTTGAAGAATGGTCTGTCTGTATATCTTGAAGCACAGTGTTATTATCGTTCTGCTGATCTTCAATAAAGTTTGTTGGTTCGTAGTTTGTATGGTCCATTTTCAAGATTACATGATGGTCAAATGATCTATGAAAATAATTAAAATATGTTAGCTTGATGTATTGTTATAAAAAAAGCAGGTGCAAACGCACCTGCTTTTTTAATTTAGATTATCAAAATCTTCAAAGGAATACTCGTCGAGCAGCTCGAAGCTTACCTGTCTTTTTGCCTTGTCAGCATCTATGACTTTGACTTTTACATCTTGGCCCATCTTAAAGACTTTTCCTGTGGTTATTCCTATCGCTTTTAGACGGGATTCAGGAATATCAAAAGGTTCAGGTATTCTGAAGAACTCAACCATTCCTTCGCATTTATTACCATCCAATTCTACAAAGAGTCCTCGGTCTATTATTCCAGAGATCTTCCCAGTAAACTCCTCTCCGATATGTTGTTCCAGATATTCTACTTGCTTATATCGAACAGATTCACGCTCTGAGTCCATGGCTTTACGCTCCATCTCTGAAATATGCTTACAGCGAAGTTCAAGGGCTTCTTTATCTGTTCGGTGTACCCGATCCTCAAGATTCTTATATAGCAATCGGTGCACCAATACATCACTATATCTACGAATAGGAGAGGTGAAGTGGGTATAATGTGTAAATGCCAGTCCATAATGACCAATATTATCAGAGGTATATACAGCTTTAGCCATCGTTCGGATTGCAATTGGCGTGAGCATTTTTAAGGCCTCATTTTCCTCAGCTTTTGCACGCATTGAATTAAATGAATGTGCAATGGATATTGGAGATTCGATATTGATATCAAACCCTAATTCCATGGCAAAGGTCTTAAGTGATGCTATTTTGTCTGGATCTGGTTCATCATGCACGCGATATACAAACGGAATCTCTTTTTCCTTTCCTTTTTCACTGATATACCAGGCAACTTCTCTGTTTGCAAGTAGCATGAAATCCTCTATAAGCATATGTGCGTCTTTACGCACTTTTAGATATACGCCTATTGGTTTTGCTTCTTCATCCAGTTTGAAACGAACTTCATCTGTTTCAAAATTGATAGCTCCGTTTTTGAATTTACGTTTCCTTAAAACCTTGGAGATCCTATCCATTTCAAGGATTTCTTCTGCAAAATCTCCCGTTTTATTTTCTATCACTTCTTGCGCCTCCTCGTAGGTGAATCTGCGGTCAGAGTGTGTTAGTGTTCTTCCGAACCATCTACTCACAATCTTATCCTGCTTATCAAATTCAAAGACTGCAGAGAAGGTGAACTTATCCTCTTTGGGCCTTAGTGAACATAGACCGTTGGAAAGTCTTTCAGGTAACATAGGGAGTACCCGATCGACCAGGTATACAGAGGTTGATCGTTCAAAGGCTTCTTTATCCAATGCTGATCCTTCCTCAATATAATGTGCAACGTCTGCGATATGGATACCAATCTCTTTGTTGCCATTTTCCAGGACTTGGTAGGAGAGTGCGTCATCAAAATCTTTTGCATCATGAGGATCTATGGTGAAGGTTGTTACTGAACGCATATCTCTTCTTTCTGCGAGATCCTCAGCTGTGATTTCATCAGAAAGCTTATTGGCTTCCTGAAGCACTTGTCCAGGGAATTCAAGATTGAAACCATTGTTGATTAGGATGGTCTTCATTTCCAGGTCTGAATCACCTGTCTGTCCCATAACGGATAATACTTTGGCTTCCGGACTTTTGGATGTACCTTCTTTCCAGTCGATTACTTCTACAACCACGATATCATTGTCTTTCGCACCATTAAGATGTTTGAGTGCTACGAACATATCTGAGCTTACCCGTTCATTGCTAGGAATGAAAAAGGCGAACTTTTCAGAGATCTTGACGATTCCTATGAATTGGGTATTTGCTCTTTTGACCACCTTAATAACCTGACCTTCTGGTCTCTTTCCTCTTCGAGTAGGCCAGTATTGGATTTCAACAGTGTCTCCGTGAAAGGCACCGTAGAGTTTGTTTTCAGAGATAAAGACATCATCTTCCAATTCATCTATTAGGATGAATGCAGCCCCTCTGCGGGTCATATCGACTTTTCCGATAGCTGATTTTCTATCACCAAGTCCTTCAGTGTCTTTATACTGATAAATGAATTTTCCTGTTTCGATGATCACATTGCTGGCAACGAGTTCGTCCAGAATAGGTTTGATCTTTTCCGTGTTCTTCTTTACGGAAAGTTTCTTTGAGATTACTTTTGCGGGGAGTGCTACACTTGGATTTCTTTTAAGAATTTTAATGATCTCTCTCCTCAAATCCTTGTTTCCAATTTTCTTGGAAACGCTCTTCTTCGATTTTTTTCTTTTCATT
>OMKD01000096.1 GCA_900299495.1 Sphingobacteriales bacterium | reverse complement strand
GGAGAAGAAATACCCAATTACACGATTGAATCCTCTACGATTGTAGATAATCAGATTTGGATAGGAACTTTTGGCACTGGTATTCACGTGCTACGATCATTAGATTATAATTATTTCGAAAAGAAAAAAGGCGAGATAAAGGAATTAGGTAAAAGCTTTTATTCCTCCAAAGAGCAGATGTATTTTGGTGCTGATAATGCACTTTATAAGGTTGACAAGGATATAATGCAACTTCGCCAGATAGACTTGGTGAAGAATCATACTAAGAGGGATAGATTTTATTGTTTTGCTGAAGATACTTCTAAGACTGTTTGGTCAATGTCTATCGAAGGCAATTTGTTCAAAGAGGAAGGAGATAAATTTGTAGAGCGATATTCACTCAAATCTTATGGTGTTGAAGATGTATTTGATATTGAATTTGACTCAAAAGATAACCTATGGATAGGAACCTGGAGGCATGGATTGCATTGTTTGGGTAGGGATGGGAAGTTAAAGGAGATTCCTGCAAATATTGAGGAAGATGAGCGTATTTTGGAAATGGAATTGGATGATCAGGATAATCTTTGGTTAGCGACTCCAAGAGGAATACTTCGTCAAATAGGTTCTGAATTTAAACGATACGATCTTTCTAATTTCCCAATTGAAAATAGTTTTTCCTTGTTTAAGGATAGTAAAGGCTGGATCTGGATTGGTGCTAAAAGGGGGGTAGCGGTTTATGATGGTACTGAATTCAAATTTCTAAATCGAAATACGGGTCTCTTAAGTGATATAGTTGTTTCTATTGCAGAAGACAGTAAAGGTAGAATTTGGCTGACCACTGAATTGGGTATAAATGTTATTGAGGATTTTGATGTTTGGGAACAAACACAAATCCACTCCTTTACCTATGAAGATGGTATGAATGAGTTAGAATATTATTATAATTCGAGCAACTTCTCTAAAGATGATCGAATCTGGATGTTAAGCCCATCTGGACTAATAGTTTTGAATACCAATAATATTAATTTTGATCTTACCTACTTTCCGCAGGTGTTCTTGGATCAGGTAAATGTAAATGAGACTTCTATAGATTTCTTTCAGTTGAATAATGAGAATCGTCGAAAAGCTTACATAGAAGAGATGAGTTTCGAACTTGAGTTGGATCAAATTCATATAAAGAATCAAAGTCAAGAACGATTCTCAGGTGATTATTCTTTCCCTCACGATTATAATTCATTTTCATTTTCTTTTACTGCAAGGCAATGGAGATCATCTTTTGATATTGAATACAGGTATAGGTTGTTGGGATTAGTTGATGCTTGGAGTAAACCAACTAAAGAAAGGTCTGTAAGCTATTGGAAATTGCCTGGATTTAAATCCTATACTTTTGAGGTTCAATCCAGGATAAAAGGTGGTAAATGGAGCGACACGGAACAGTTCAATTTTCGTGTTCGAGGAAATCGTTGGCTAGTATTTGGGGTGGTTGCGTTTATTTTGTTCCTGGGTTTCTGTGTGGTTTATATCCTGAAAACCAGAAAACATATAAAGAAGAATTCCAGTAAAAAGAATTTAAGGGAGGAATTAAGCGAGCATATTAAAATTAATGATGCAGTGTTGAGTAATTTAAACCCTGAATTTACTGCCGCTTTGACCTTGGAAGAACAAGCCCGTTTTCTTGCATCAAAGATGAAGAAATTTGGAGCCCTGAATCTTAAGGTTAAACAACTTGCAAAAGATTCAGGAAATTTGACACTAGGTAAGTCTTTTGAATCTGAGTTGAAAGATATTTCAACAATCGAAGAATTATGGAATAGTTTCGATGCTACATTCAACAGTAAGTATCCAGATTTCAATTTGGAAATAGGAAGTAATGGTATTGAATTATCAGAACGGGAAATAAATATCTGCAAGTTGATTCTTGCAGGTCTTAGAAATCCGGATATTGCTAATATTTTATTTATTCAAACAGATTCTGTTAAAAAAGCTCGTCAACGTTTAACTAAAAAACTGAATGATGCAGGTTTCGATTTCGAATCCTACATAGATAGTTTGGCTTCAGCAGGAATGTATTAATGTATTAGGAATCCATTGGGGATGAGTCCTGCTTTAAATGAACTAAGTTTGTTTCCATCTAAATCATATCTGAATATTATGCCTTGTTGAGCATAATCGATTGCATCAGATATTAGGATTTCGTTGTGATTTGGATTGAAATTAAGCCCATATATATTTACTGCATCAGAATTGAATAATAATGCTAGGTCAAGCCCATTTAATGTGGTGTTTTGCATGTAAATACTCTGCCCCAAGGCAATATAGATTTCATTAGCAAGTGGATTGTAACAAATACTGGGGAAATAACCTGTTACGCCATTCATAGGCTCTGAAAATAAAATGTTTAGCTTGCCGTTCTGAATGTCGATTTTACTCAAGCTCGGTAATATGGTGCCTTGATAATTGCCTGAGCCTAATACCCAAAGGTATCCGTCTTGGTCAGAAAGAATGGCAGAAGGACTTCCGGTAATACTTAAGGTATCAACTATAGTTTCCGTTGGTGCATGTATAAGTCTTATCTCATCTTCCTGTGGCAAACATACAATTACAAAGGAATCTTTTGTAATGATTCCTTCCGTCCAGGAATCCATTTGAATACTATTTACTACAGTATTTGAAGTTAGATCAGCAACATGTACAAGGTCGGCATATAAGTCGCTTATGAAGGCTTTGTCTTCATAAAATGCCATGTACCTTGGGGAGCTAAGATTATCTATGCTGGACACTTTATTTAGCAGGCTATCTGTCTGGATGATTTTACCTGAATTGTTTATCGTTAGATAATAGTCTGATCCTACCTTATAAGCAGATTGGAAAATATCTCCTAACTGTTCCTGGTTTTGAGTTAGGTAAAGATCTTTATGTAAACTATCCGTAGCGTATTCATAAAAATCTATGCTGGCATTATTATTTGTAAAACCTCCTTCGTTAATGATGAAGAAACCATCTTCAAATGCAGCATTATTAGTAACAGGAGAGATGATTTCTTCATCCTGTCGACATGCCGAGATCCATAAAACAAGCAGACTAAATAAGAACCAGTATTTTTTCATAGATAAAAAGTTACCCGGGCTATAGAGCCCGGGATTATTCTTAATGTAAGATTACTTTTTCTGTGTATACTTTACCCTCTGATTCAATATTTAGAAGGTAACAACCTTTTTCAAATCCTTCCAGATTTAAAACAGTGATTTCTTCAACTGTAGATTTAGTATGCATCAATCTTCCTGTAAGATCAAATATTCTGATCGTTGCCCCATCATGCTCGTTAAGATCGATGTAAAGTTCTCCTTGTGTTGGATTTGGCGCTATTGAAATTGATCCTAATGCTATGTCATCTGTATTCGTTGGAATACCAAAGTTAAGATTAT
>OMKD01000095.1 GCA_900299495.1 Sphingobacteriales bacterium | reverse complement strand
GGATTTATTCACACCAAACAACTCCTGGAAGTATGGGGATTAAGCCCGGAAACCTTCAATCAAATAAGTACTAATATATTTATTGGAAAAAAAACAGAAAAAGTATTCTTAAACAAGCACCCTGAACATTTTATTAATCATCCTTATTTACCCTATTCAACAAAAGACAAAATTGCTAATTACCTAAAGTTCAACTCAAAGGATACTATTTATATCAAAGAACTAAATCTCCCGTATCTATCTGACACTACAATTATCAAGCTCTCTGACTATTTTGAATAAGGCTCCATTTATAAAAATCACTCCTCTGTTTTTAGCAGGAATAATACTAGGTAATACATACAATCTTCCATTAGATCTTTTAATAATACCCTTATTTTTCTTGATCAATACATTGCTCTTTTTGAAAAAAGGTAGTAAAGGAAGTATTTGGTCTACACTAATTTTCCTTCACTTAGTCTTACTGGGTGTGTTTCATGTAATAACCACAGAGATGTTTTATAATATCCCTAGCAATATTATTGAGTCCAATATTAATATTAAAGCTGAGGTTATTGACATAAAACAAAAAGGAGCAAGGAACAGAGTTATGCTCAAAGTCACAGAAGTTAATAAACAGTCCTGTTTCAATCTTGAATTCTATGCTTTACTCTACACATCTTGTAATAGACTAGAAAGTATAAAACCAGGACAAACTATTAAGCTAACTAATATCCATTTACAAGGACTAAACAAACAAGCCAATGAAGTATATTTGAAGTGGCTTAAGCAAAAAAAAGTAACTAAGTTAATTTGGGAAGAAAACTGTTTATCCTTCACAATAGAATCTCCAATTGAATCTTCTTTCTTACACAATCAACGAGAACGGATCATTCACATAATTCACCAATTATACGAAGTTGAAAATACAAGGGCCATTATAGAAGCCTTGATAATAGGTAAAAAAAACAATATAAATAATAATCTTAGAACCATATATACAAAAACTGGAGCCATACATATACTTGCAATTTCAGGTTTACATGTTGGACTGGTTTTTATGATTCCTTTTTTTTTACTCAATCAAATCACAACTAAACCATTATATCGTTATTCCTTTTCCTTGTTAGTTGTTTTTTTGTTTGTTTTACTAACTGGTGGTGGTCCTAGTGTAATGCGGGCCTTCTTTATGCTTATGACTTTTTCCATAGGCAAAATGCTTACTAAACAGACATCTATTTATAATGTACTCTACTTTGCTGCATTAATATTAGTTATTATTGACTATCAGGTCTTATTTCAGATTGGATTTCAACTATCCTTTATGGCTGTGTTTGGAATAATTTCATTCCAGAAAAGAATATCCGATATCATGAATATAAAAAATAAGATTCTAGAATATGCTTGGAAATTGAATACTGTTTCTATTGCTGCTCAATTAGGAACGATAGGTTTTTCATTATTCTATTTTAATGCATTTCCCTTATCCTTTCCATTATCTGGAATAATAGTCATCCCATTAGCTCCTTTGATTTTGATTCTAGGATTTAGTAGCGTTGCTCTTTTTCCTATTAATCTATACGTAGCTGAATTTTTGGCAGGATTAAACAATGGCATTATATCCTTTCAAAATAAAGTCTTGACATGGCTTAGCCAAATTGATTGGCTTTATTTAGATAAACTTCAATTAGATCAACAAGAACTCTTGCTCTATTATATTT
The DNA here is from genome assembly GCA_900299495.1 of Sphingobacteriales bacterium. Taxonomy (GTDB): domain Bacteria; phylum Bacteroidota; class Bacteroidia; order Chitinophagales; family Saprospiraceae; genus AM-2324. The sequence continues at coordinate 7,237 of OMKD01000095.1, read as the reverse complement.
TCTTTTTTTGGACTGTGTATACTCAAAAGAACCAAGTCTTCCAAAAGCTTATCGTAGGATTAATATTCATGCTCATCTTTAGTATAATTGAATTTTTCAAGCTTACTGGTTTATGAAAAAAAGAATTTGCTGAATTAGAGACAATTAAAATACTAACATTGTTAGCCTCTGACTTTATTAAAGGTTAAAGTATAAGTAAATTAGGATAACAAATACTAAAAAATGCTCACACTCAACATTCAGAATGAAACAAGCAAATTGGAATCTGTTGTTTTAGGAATAGCAAAAAGTTTTGGTGGAACCCCAGCACTGGAAGATTGTTATGATCCTAAATCAAGAGAACATGTAAAAGCAGGTACTTTTCCTGATGAAGCAAATCTGATTCCTGCCATGGAATCCTTTTGTACTGTTTTGAAAAAGCATGGAGTTCAAGTTTACAGACCTTCAGAAATATATGGCCTAAACCAAATATTTTCAAGAGATATAGCTTTTGTAATTGAGAATAAAATAATCCTTCCCAACATTATAAAGGATAGAGCAGAGGAAATAAAGGCTCTCCAATACCTAATTAATCAAATACCACAAGAGTATATTGTAAAAATGCCTCAAGAAGCAAGAGCAGAGGGTGGCGACGTAATGCCTTGGAATGAATTTATATTTATTGGTTATTCTGAAGAGGAAGATTTTAATCAATACCAATCAGCTAGAACGAATAAGAAAGGGGTGGATTTCCTGAGTAAAGTTTTTCCTAATAAAAAGATCAAGGCTTTTGAATTAAATAAATCGGATTCCATTTCTTCTGAAAATGCTCTTCATTTAGATTGTTGTCTTCAGCCTATTGCTAAGAACCAGGCAATAATTTATAGGGAAGGATTTAAGAATCTTGAAGATGTGTGTTTTATAGAAAGCTATTTTGGAAAGGATAATATAATTCAAATTACTAAAGAGGAGATGAGTAGTTTGAACTCAAATATTTTTTCTATATCTCCTAATGTTATAGTTTCTGAACAGAGCTTTACCAGACTTAATTCAGAATTGAGATCTAGAGGAATTACAGTAGAAGAAATAAATTATACCGAAATAGCAAAAATGGGGGGTCTATTGAGATGTTCCACTATGCCTTTAAAGAGAAAAAAATAGCCTTCAAGATTCCTGAAGGCTATTTTTTTAATTATTGTTAGTTAAGAATTCAGCTAAGCTATTATTAAACTCATCACTTCTTTCCATCATTGGAGCGTGTCCACATTTCTCAACACCTACAAGAATAGAGTCTTTTATTAACTCATTGAATTTTTCTCCAACAAAATAAGGAGTAACCTTATCGTCTTTACCCCATATAATCAAAGTAGGTACACTAATATTACCTAAGTCATCACCTACGTTATGTCTAATTGCTGATTTGGCGGTAGCCAAGATTCGAATAACCTTACCATTATCGTTTACAGTTTCATAAACTTCATCGATAAGTTCCTTAGTAGCCACTGCAGGATCGTAAAAAGTATCCTGTGTTTTTTGCTTGATATATTCGTAATTACCTCGCTTGGGGAATGTAGATCCCATAGCAGACTCAAAAAGACCAGAACTACCTGTTAAGGTCATTGAATTCACTTTTTCCTGATTAGCAAGTACATATAATAATGCAACATGACCTCCAAGTGAATTACCTAGTATGTTAATATCTGAATAACCTTTGTGTACAACAAAGCGCTCTACGTATTCCACGAAACCTTTTACAGACACTTTGCGTATTGGTAACTCAAAAATTGGTAGCAACGGAACAACAACGTTGTATTTATCGCCAAATTCTTTGATGATGCCATCAAAGTTACTTAAAGCTCCCATAAGACCGTGAAGCAACATAAGAACGGGTTTGCCTGGATTAGTCTCCACAAATTTAAACTCACCCTCTTCATATAATTTCAAATCCATTTCTCTTATTTGGTTAAAGATTTAAAGCAATAAATAAAAATGCAAGCAAAAATACCACAATTTAGTTATTCCACAAACTACCCACCGACAGTGAAAAACAAAAGAAAAAAATTATGCAGTTATAGATGTCCGAAATTTACACATCAAGACGCCTATATTAGTATCAATTAAAATCAAAGACCTCATCCCAACTTTTTTTTTGCGTCAAAAACGATTCATTAAAATTGGTTTCAATAATCCTAATTTACTTATTAACAATTTTGTTGATAAGTTGTGGAATAGTGCTTAATCAATTGATTATAAGCTATTCATTTTTTTATAAACAAATCCCTGTTAATTTCCTTAAACACCCATGTTAACATCTATAAACCCTTGGTATCAAAGGGTTTCAGAACTATTATTTTAATAGTTCAATTCTTTCGGTATAATTTCAGAAAGTTACCAACTAGTTACTAACATTATTTGTTGGCATGTGTCAATTCATGATCAAACCGTAATAAAGACATCAGTAAAATAAGGGCTACAGCTTGGTGAGCTGCTCCGTAAAATACAGGCACAGATCCAAAGCAATTGATAATTGTCAATACACCTAACAAGAACTGCACAAACAGCACACCTAAATAAAGTTTACTGTATCTATTAAGTAGGCCTCTTTTCTTAAGAAAGAATCCATAGATAACAGAAATGATGACTAATGCGTAAGCCATAGCTCTATGGAAGACCTGTACAAGTGCTTTTATCGATGATGAAGGTTCGTAATTTACTATTTCACTTTCGATGGACTGATTCATACTATCAAGCGCCAGAAGGAATCTATCAAAATTAATAAACACCGGAAAATGTGGATGAATCAATCCAGCACGCATACCGGCCATTAATCCACCAAGAAGAATCTGAACAAATAAAACTAGCAATAAAACCCTTCCAAACTTATAAGCTCCTTGCTTATTCGAATTGATTGTTGAGTTATTAAAAAAAGGTGTGAATAACTTAAAATCTTTTCCTCTTGCCTCACCCAGACTGATTAAATAGGTTTTGTAAAGGTATGCGATCAGAGTAGTTGCTATCCCAAGGTGTATAATCAGCTTGTAAGCACTAACCCAGGTTCTGCTATCATCATTTAAACCGGATGCTACCATTATCCAACCAAAGGTTGCTGCACACATTGCAAGGAGAATAACTACACCCAAACGCCTTATTATTCGTTTTGTAAGCCTTTTCTTTACTAAAAAGAACAGGAATGGGAATAGAAAGGCAAAACCCATCATACGCGCCCACAGGCGGTGAAAGTACTCCCAGAAGAATATTACCTTAAATTCTTTGAGATCCATATCGGCATGCAAACTTAAATACTGCTTACTGGCATGCACTTTGTATTTTTCAAAGGCCTCATTCCATTGTACCTCATTCATGGGCGGCAATGTACCTTGAATAACTGCCCATTCAGTAATTGATAAGCCCGAATCTGTCAATCGTGTCACTCCACCAATTACAATTTGAAAGAAGACTAATACTACTCCTAGTAACAACCAATTGGATACCGCTCTGTCTTTAATAGCCATTTCTGCTTTTTTATTCTGAGGCAAAGATAAACAACGGATTTTCTTCAATTTTCATTTTTTAGTAATTGTATTAAATACTATTAATTAAATTTTTTAAAATCCCTTATTATTATTAGTACTGTTAGTTTGGTGTAAATCTTTTTTGTCTTCCACTTTACTTTTTCAATAAGTACTAGTTATATTTTTTTTCAAACATATTCTTAACAGCTTAAATCGCTGTAAATAAATAACTTTTATAGTTTATTAACTCTATGTTGGGGACTTATTCCGTTAGTAAATTGTTCTATTAACAGCTATTTATAACTCAAGTTTAAATGTGAATAATAGGACTGGTTTTAACAGAAATGACAAAAATTAAAATATGATTTAAAGTGCTTGTGTATGAATTGGGGAAAAGTGTTAAAAAGTACCTCACTTATCAATAGGTTTTCCAACGTTGTATGTTGGGGAATTAATTACCTAAATTATTCATTTACAATGCTTTAATATATTTACTTAATTTAGGGATGTTAATTCGCTGTAAATCAGTGCAGTAATACAAACGACAATTGTCAACAACATTAATGTTTAGAATAATTTATATTTAGGATAGATAAAGAATAACATATGTGTGGGAGAATTTCATTTGCACCTTCTGAGAAAAAGATAAAAAAACTGTTTCCTCAATTAGGAAAACAGGACCAATTAAAGATATCCTATAATATTGCTCCTTCACAGCACACCTATATAATAAAGGATCTTGATGATCCAACCCTACATTATTGCCTTTGGGGCCTTATTCCTTCCTGGGCAAAAGATTCTAAGAAAAACGGACTTAACTTCAATGCTCGGGTAGAGGGTATTTTATCTAAACCTACTTTTCGGGTTCCTTTTCGTAAACAGCGTTGTTTAGTACCGGTTGATAGTTTCTACGAATGGCGAAAAGTGGATAAAGAAAAATTTCCCTACCGATTCATACCAGCAAAGGGAGAAATCATGTATTTGGCAGGTATTTGGGATCAATGGATATCTTCTAATGGTTATCCCGTACAGAGTTTTTCAATCCTTACCGTTCCAGCGAATACCTTTGTTTCTAAACTACACGATAGGATGCCATACATACTGGAAACAGAAGAAGCTATAAACACCTGGATGAAAAAAGAGACCAGTATGGAGACTTTAGGAGATGTTATACAGTCTGCTTCTGAGGATTATTTATCCTGTTATCGGGTTAGTAAAGCGCTAAATTATCTTAGTAATGATAATTTAGATTTACATAAGCAAGAGCCTGAGATTCTTGATTTGTTTTCTCAGTTTTAGTCAGGATTCGAATGATATTAATGAGTCTTGTATAGCCTGATTGAATTTAGCCCCATCATTTTCCATAAATTCCACTTCTATAGGTAGCACAAAAACAGGAAGATTGTTTTTAACCAAAAAATCTTTGTGTTCATTCAAACGCATAGCGTCTTTCTCTGTAGTTATGATCACCTTTTTATCTTTGTGCATTCTATTGAAATAGGTCAGCATGTTTCCTATATCATTCGGTGTAAAGTCATAGTGATCCGGAAATTCCATCTGAACAATTTCATCAACTTTCGGTTCTAGGTATTGAAGGAGATAATCCGTGTTGGCAATAGCTGACAATAATAGGACCTGAAAGCTATTATTTAGTTCGAAGGTATATTTAGGATCAAATAAATAATATGGCTTAGCATATTTGTATTTCGAAAAGAATACCTGCTGGCCTTCCTGGGGATTGATATTGTTTATAATTTGCGCTCTTTCAGAAGCATCAAGCTGATCAGGACATTTTGTGACGATTATAAGATCGGCTCTTTTATAACCGGATCTTGATTCACGAAGTCTTCCACTTGGAAGGAAGAAATCATTATAGAAAGGTCTGTTATGTTCTGTTAGTAAGATGTTTAAATGTGGATGAACTGCTCTGTGTTGAAAAGCATCATCTAATAATATGGTCTGCAGATTTGGTTGATCGCGCACCATAGAAATTATGCCAATATCCCTGTTTTCAGATACAGCAACCATTATGTCAGGAAACTTTCTTTTGAACTGAAGTGGTTCATCTCCTGAGTCCTTGGGTTTAGTTTGCTGAAATATTTGAAGATATCCCGACGTTTTACGTTTATATCCCCTGGATAATGTCCCTATATTGATATGATCTTTTAATAAGCGTATCAGATATTCAATATGAGGTGTTTTACCAGATCCTCCGACTGAAAGGTTACCAACGGAAATAACAGGTAGACTAAAACTAGTGCTGCTCATGATATTTTTGTCGTAGAAATAATTTCGGATCGTTACAACAAGGCCATAAATCAAAGAAAATGGTAATAGTAAAAGCCTTATTATGATTGATCTTAACATCCTGATATTTTTTTAATCGCCGAAGTAAATTTACTTAGAATCGTATGATAAACAACTCTAATCTGCTAAAACAAAAGATATTTAGACTAAAAAGGTTGACCGTTGTTCGATATTATCTCTTTAAAAAAAGATATAGACGTTTATATATCGGACTAATAACTTTTTTGATAGCTGCAGCGACAGGAGTTCTTTCTGTTCTGGGCTTGTTTATTGCAGTTTATTTTGGAGTATTTGGTCAGGTACCAGATTATGCGGCTTTGTCTTCTATTCGAAATAATGAGGCTTCAGAGATTTATGATAATAGTGGAAAATTACTAGGCAGATATTATAAGGAGAATCGAATAATAGCCGATTCAGAGGAGGTTCCCGAGTTTATGTTGGAGGCACTTATTGCCACAGAGGATGAACGATTTTTTGAACACAGTGGTGTTGATTTAAGGGCATTGGTCAGAGTATTTTTACGTACCATTATCCTCCAGGATAGAAGTGGTGGCGGCGGTTCTACACTTTCTCAACAATTAGCTAAAAACCTTTACCCAAGAACAGATCATGGTTTATTAAGTATACCAGTGGTTAAGTTTAAGGAAATGATTATAGCTAGAAGATTAGAGAAAATATATACCAAACGGGAATTGATTTTATTCTACTTAAATACAGTTCCTTTTGGGAGAGATATATATGGTGTGAAAGTAGCTTCAGATCGCTTTTTCAACAAAGGTGTGGATAAGTTAAAAATTGAAGAGGCTGCTGTATTGATAGGTATGTTGAAAGCCAATTCATATTATGATCCTGTCAATAATCCTGAGGTGTCTAAAGGAAGAAGGAATGTGGTCTTGAGTCAAATGGCCAAGAATGAATTTTTAGCTTCAGAAGATTTAGATTCTTTAAAAGCCTTAGACTTAAGGATCGACTACATAGATATCACAGATGAAAAACAACGAGCAGCCTATTTTAAAGCCCATCTGGAAAAACAGCTTAATGCTATACTAAGCAGTATTGATAATAAAGAAGAGGTATTGGATTTATATACCAGTGGTTTGAAGATATACACATCTATAGATGCTAACTTACAAGCTATGGCTGAATCTGCTGTGAAACAAGAAATGGTAAACTTGCAAAAGGCATTTGATAAACACTGGAAAGGAAGTAGTCGTGTAACGAATAATATGTTATTCAATGCTATGCGAAAATCCAATAGATATCAGGTTTATTTAAAGTCGGGCTTCTCAGATGAGGAAGCAACAGCAAAGTTCAAAGAGGATATAGAGTATCGTTATTATTCTCCAACAGCAGGAAAATGGAGGAGTATTACTCGAAGTCCATTGGATTCTATATCAAGAGCTTTGACAACTTTACAATGCGGGTTGATGTCTTTGGAG
>OMKD01000094.1 GCA_900299495.1 Sphingobacteriales bacterium | reverse complement strand
GATTACTTGTATAGGAAGGAAGGTCGTTTTAAACAGACGTGTGGATAATGAACTTGAAGCTGCACAAGATGGTTGGGAAAATCCAAATGCGATGTTTACAGGGTTTTATTCCTATGGAGAAATAGCCCCATTCCCTGGTTATATAAAATGTGAATTGCATAACCAAACCATGACGATCACCACAATTACTGAACTAGACTAATTGCTTTGGATACAAACAAACTACTTCTACGTCAAATAAAAAAACATCTCACAGAAGATGTAATTGAAAGCACTCCAGGTTTGAGTGCTTTCATTGACTCCGTCAATGAATCCTACATAAATTTCAATCATGATATTGAGTTGAATGAACGCGCATTCAACATTGCGGAAATGGAGTATGAAGAAATCAACCAAAAGCTAAACTCAGAAAAAGAAACCATAGAAAGAGGGATAAAACGCTTATCCAACATGATTCGGGCAATTGCACCGGAATTCGATCTAACGCGAATCGACAACCAAGACGACCTTTTATTTATAGCAGGCATGCTTGAAGAACAGGTAAAGAAAAGAAAACAGGTAGAAAAGCAATTGAAAGTCGCTATCGATAAAGAAATTGCTGCCTCCAATATCAAATCAGAATTTTTGGCTACAATCTCTCATGAGATCCGAAGCCCCTTGAATGTGATCACCAGTTTATCACATATCCTATTAGCAGAAAACCACCTAAAAGAACAGGAAGAAAATCTAGAAATATTAAAGATTGCATCAAACTCTTTAATGATGCTAATCAATGATGTTCTAGACTTTTCCAAAATAGAATCTGGAAAGCTGGAATTGAAAAAATACAGCTTTGATCTGCACAGCTTATTAAAAGACATCCTAAAAGGATCTAAGCCATTGGCAAAAGGAAAAAGGTTGAAATTCAAATTAAACCTATCAGATGATCTTCCAAGAATGGTTTACTCGGATAGCCTAAGAATTAAACAAATCCTTGTAAACCTGATCTCTAATGCCTTAAAGTTCACAGAAGAAGGATCTGTCAACCTGAACGTAAAACTTATCTCCGAGATAAAAGATAGTTACCTGATTCAATTTGAAGTAACAGATACAGGAATTGGTATACCTGAAAATAAACTCAAGGAAATCTTTAGTGAATTCTATCAGGTTGCAAAAAAACATAGCAGAAATGGAACAGGTCTTGGACTTTCCATCTCCAAACACCTACTGAATCTCCTCAATTCAGAAATAATGGTGGATAGTAAAGAAGGCATAGGCTCAAAGTTCTTCTTCAAAATTTATCTGGAGAAAGGAGAACAAATCGATATTAACGAAGAAGATTCAAAAACTGCTGAAAGTCTCTTCGGTATGTCTATCCTGATTGTAGATGACATGGCATTTAATCGTATTGTCATTGAAAAAATGCTTAAAAAGTGGAATCTAAAACTTGATTTCGCAGAACATGGAATAGAAGCGGTGGAGAAAGTTAGACAGAAGAACTATGACCTGGTGCTTATGGATGTACATATGCCTAAGATGGATGGAATAGAAGCGACGAAAACGATTAGAGCGTTTAATCAAGATACCTTTATTGTTGCCCTTACAGCTAGTTCAGATGAAAAAACCAAAGAACGAGTTTTCGAAGCTGGCATGAATAATTTCATTACCAAACCTATTATTCCTAACGAACTACATAAGATCATCAAATCAAGATCAAAATCTCAGCAGTTAATCTTCTAACTCCTGTAAAATCAATATATTTTATATTCAAGAATTTGCAAAACACCTAACAGTTAAGCCTCTCTTTAATTTGTATATTGTAGGTCGATAAAGAATAATATCACCTTTCTTATTTTAAACCTTCATCTGCTTAGTGTCTCTGCTTACCACAATTTTTTAGTTGTGAACTCAAATTTATTTTTATGAAAAGTTCGTGGGTAATTTTATTAATTACACTTGGCTTTCTACACTTACCATTTTCCATTCTAAAGGGACAGGATCCCCTTTTTTCGCAATTTCATATAAGTAAGGCTTATTCTAATCCTGCTATGACAGGTACGGATGGCACCATTAGTCTTTCGTCTATCGTACGGGAGCAATGGGGAGCTATTGATCAATTCAGACAGTTCCCAGGTGCGTTTTCCACTCAATTCGCTTCTGCTGAATTTGCACAATCTCAATTGAAAAATGCCTTTGGCTTTTTCTTTATGCGAGATGCTGAAGGAGATGGTATGTTAGAAACTCAAATGTTTGGCCTCAATTATGCTTATGTGCTTCCTTTCGAAGCGAAACACAGTCTGCATAATATACGATTAGGCCTTGGTCTATTTTACAATGAAAAATCAATCGATTGGGATAAACTCTTATTCTCCGATCAGTTAGATGCAAGAGGTCCAGAATTCTTTGCCGCACAGTCTGCACATGCACAATACTTCAATGAATTCAGTATGAACGCACCAAAATGGGTAGAAATCAACCCTGGAATAGTGTACAGATTGAATCAGAAAAGTTACAGAGGTAAAGGCAGTCAATTAGAATTAGGACTTAGTTTTTCACACCTTATGACCCTTTTTACTAGGACTCAGCAAGAATCCTTACAAGGTATTGCAACAGAATCGAACAACAAGATCATCGTTCATGGTGCTGCCTTTATTCCAGGCTTACAGTTGGGAAAAAAAGGAAAAAAATTCACTCCATTTCCAGCCTTCAGGTATGAGCAACAAAGTCAGATCAACACCCTTACCGTAGGGTCCAGATTCATGTTCATGAATTTAGGTACCAGTATTTTTTACCAGAATACGGTATCCGACCGAATTGCTTACAGCACAGATGCGATCATTGTTGGTTTCGACCTTAGTTGGCCCATTGGTAAAGGACAAATCATTGAAACAGGTTTTTCATATGATTTGAACATCAATGGTCTCAACCCAACTTCAGGTGGAACGATGGAAATCTCTGTCAAATACCAATATCTGGATAGCCGTAAGGCTGGTAAAGTCGTTTGCCCTTCCGTAAACAGAGCACATAGTGACCGGTATGAAAACATCTGGCACAAGACGATCCACCGAAAGCACATGAATTAAGTCAACTGTTTAAACCAAAAGACCATTATGAAAAATCTAAGTTTACTCTCAATAATAATATGTTGGGCCTGGCTTTCAGACGCCCAAACCTGTGATTTCAACTATCTACCTACCACACCATGTGAGGAAGGAGTTACCTTATCCGTTGTTTCTCCTCAATCAGGCAGCACATACGCCTGGGATGTGGATAATAATGGGACCATTGACTTAACCGGAATCACAGTATTCCATACCTTCCCTTCAACAGGTTTATTTACTGTTTCATTATTCGAAAACGGTACGCTTTGCCATACAGACAATGTTGAAATCTTTGCGTTTCCTGATCCAACAATAGGAATTGCACCAGGTACAGGTGTTTTAGATGGCAGTGATTTAAGAACTTGTACATCTACACCCGTTACTACTCTGGAATTAACCAACATGTCAACAACCATACTCAATAATGCGAGTTATACTATTGACTGGGGAGATGGAAATATCGATAACTATACCAATGCAACTTTTAATAATGCTGGTGTCAATGCAGTTCACACCTACACAAATTATGGATACTACACCGTCACAATCGACGTAGTATCCAATGATGGTTGCACAACATCAGCTACCTATAATTATTACAATGGAAACAACCCTTCAATAGGACTTGCAACACCAGGAAACACAGTCTCCCTTTGTTCTCCTGCCGCCGTAAGTTTTCCTATCACAGATTATGCAAATAATCCATTGGGGACTGAATACATTGTATATGTAAATGGTGAAGAAGTTGCAACGTATGACCAAACTAATATTCCCTCAAGTTTTACACACCTGTTCGAAGAAAGTTCTTGTGGAGAGGTTACCTCTACCGGTAATTATATCAATGCATTTGATGTGCAAATTTCTGCATCAAACCCTTGTGGATCTAGTTCTGCAACGGTGGAACCTATAGAAATCAGCCTTCCACCTGATCCAGAAATACATGTGGATCCTCCTTCCAATATCTGTGTAGGGAATACCTGGGTATTTACGGATACAACAGACGCCTC
>OMKD01000093.1 GCA_900299495.1 Sphingobacteriales bacterium | reverse complement strand
TCAGAATTATTTTCAGCTTTTTATTTGGAGCGAAAAGATGAAATTTTGCGTTACATCAAAGAAGGAGATGAGTTGCTAGAACAATTTTCAAGTGCTAAATTTCAAGGATTACCATTGGTATGTTAAAGATATATTTTGAACATAGTGAAATAGATCTTTCCGTATTGAAAGATAGAGCCTACAATCATAGGTGGGCAGAACAAGCCGATGGTGTTTTACCATTAACAGCTGCAGATCCTGATTTTAAAGTTGCCCCGGAGATAACAGCTGCTTTAAATGATTATATCACAAAGGGATACTTTTCATATGGACCAGCTTTTGGGTACGATGCTTTTAGATCCGCGGTAGCAGATTGGTATAAGAATAAACACCAAGTTCCTGTAAATATGGAACAGGTCATTGGGTTTAATTCAGCTGCTGAGGCCTTGGATAAAGTTGCTGCAGTTCTTTTCAAACAAGGGGGAAATGCCTTGATTCCCGATCCCGTTGATTTTCTGTTTCAGACGAGTATTAATCGAAATGGAGGATCTGTTCAAACCTTCAATTTTGATCTTAAAACAGGAAGACTAGATATTGATCAGCTGAAAGCATCCATCAATAAGGATACTAAGGCTATTTACTTGTGTAATCCAAATAACCCCAGTGGGCATTTATTCGCTGATGAGGATTTGATTGAAGTACTTAAGTTGGCAGAAGTACATGATCTTATGGTCGTAAGTGATGAGATTTGGATTGACATTTTTTACGAGGAAAAAATAAATAGTGTTGCAGCAATAAACACTCTAGCTCAAGAGCGAACGATTATTATTTCGGGCTTGTCAAAGAATTTTGGATTGGCAGGTTTAAGAGTAGGATACTGCATATGTCCAACAGTATCTTTTAGAGAAAAATTATTGGAAGCCAGTGGACATGAAATGACTATAGGTGGTTTATCTACTTTGTCTCAGGTTGCAGCAACAGCAGCCTTGACAAGTTGTGATTATTGGTTGCATGCATTCAGATCTCATTTATTCGAGATTAGAAATGTTTTAGTCAATGCTATTAATGATATACCTGGGTTTAAGTTACACAGCCCAAAAGGAACCTATTTGGCCTTTATTAGACTTGATGAAGGTGTTGATGAAACCGGTATAGCCGAAGATATAAAGGAAAAAGTAAAGCTAGCCTTGGTGCCAGGAAGTGCAAGATGGTTTGGACCAGCAGCTTCGGGACACTTAAGATTATGTTTTTCTACATCAAGCGAAAATATTGAAGAAGCTATTGCTCGTTTGAACGATTACGCGAACAATTATTTTTGATATAGAAAATAAAGGTTATTTTAGAATTCATTTTTTAACGCACAAGGAATTTGGTCCTAAATTATTAATTGAATCTTATGAAAATATACCAGGTTGATTCTTTCTCAAATAAGTTGTATTCCGGTAATCCAGCAGCAGTAGTACCATTGACTGACTGGCTAGATGATGAAAAAATGCAGAATATTGCAGCTGAGAATAATCTATCAGAAACAGCCTTTTTTGTGCCTATGAATGAGGACTCATATGCGCTTAGATGGTTTACGCCTGAGACCGAAGTAGATCTTTGTGGGCATGCCACACTGGCGACCGCTCATGTCTTGTATACGCATTTGGGATACACGGGACAATTTGTACATTTTTATTCAAAATCAGGTATACTTTCCGTAGAACGTATAGAAGGAAAATACAAGATGAATTTTCCTGTCGATCATATAGAAGAAGTGGAAGTTAGTGCTGCATTAGAGGTTTGTTTTGATAGGGTTCCTCAGAAAATCTATAAAGGAAAAACGGACTATCTTTTTGTATACGAGGATGAAGATGTTATAAAGAAGATTAGACCACAGTTTATAGCTATAGAACGCTTGAACGATGCTAGAGGTGTTATTATCACATCGCCAAGTATTGAATTGGATTTTGTAAGTCGATTCTTTGCTCCACAATGCGGGATCAATGAAGATCCTGTGACAGGTTCTGCTTTTACCACATTGACACCATACTGGACAAAGACGCTGGGTAAATCCGATTTGATTGCAAAGCAAATATCCAAACGTGGAGGCTATGTAGAATGTAAGCTTTCAGGTAATCGGGTTGAGATAAAAGGAGATGCTAAAACCTACATGATAGGTGAAATACAAGAAATGAATGTATAAAAAAAGCCTCCCAAACTGGGAGGCTTTTTTTATTCAAGCTCATCCGGTGATCGATAAGCCTGAAATGGTATTTTTAGCATTTTGACAATATTGGTATGGTCTTCTTTTTCCATGTAGGTATCTAGTCCATACTCTAACTTGGAATTGTCATAACTAACGTATGTTCCGAAGATACGATCCCACAAAGAGAAGATATTTCCAAAATTCTTATCAGATAAGGGCCTTTTATAGTGATGATGAACCCTGTGCATGTGTGGTGTGACAAACAACACTTTTAAGGCATTATCCAACCCAATAGGCAAGTTTATATTAGAGTGATTGAATTGAGACAATACAACACTCATAGATTGATATACCATAATCATCCAAACCTCTGCTCCCGAAAATAAAACAGCTAAACAGGTAAATATAAATCGAAAAACACTTTCTCCAGGATGATGTCTGTTTGCTGTACTTGCATCTACATGCTGATCCGAATGATGTATGGTATGGAACATCCAAAGCACTTTGATACGGTGTTCAAGGAAATGAATCAACCAGGCACCTATTAAATCTAATAACATCACCGCAAGGATCATTTTAACTAATGCTGGAGCATCAAATAAATATATAACCCCAAACTCATTACTGGCTACCCAAACACTCACCTTATACAAGACGAATGCCATACTTAGATTAACTAATATGGTCGTAAAGGTAAAAAACAGGTTTAATCCCAGGTGTTGACCTTTCTTGTATTGTGTTTTGAAAAATGGAGCAGCATTTTCAATGAGCATAAACAGGGCAAGACCTCCAAATAATATCACGGATCTGTGTGAGGAAGGAATATCAGTGAAATAGGCTATTAATTGGTCCATAAAGTTTGATTATTGAACGAGTTTCTGGTCTAAGATTGCTTGTAGAATCAAGGTTAAATCTTCATATTGACTAACTAAAATACAAAAAGCACCTATTGATGTAAAGTCTTTTAGACACTAGAAAAAAAAGAATGATTTAGTAATTGGTTTTATGACAATTCTTCAACCATTGAGTGTTTTGGAGTATTTGTTTGATTATTAAAGAACTAATTAAGTTTTTTTAATGGTTTTAGTAAAGTAAATAGTCTATTTTATATAAATGTTTTTACTATAGAAAAACCAGATTATGCGTCCCGTTATCAAATCCCAAGTTTCAGATCTTCAACCTTTGTCTAAGGCAGATAAAAAAGTACTTAGAAGTTCAATCTTTAGACACCTGGATGGTATTGCCGTTGCTCCCACAGCATTTGCGCTGTATAAGCAAGGCGTTTTAGATTATTTACTTGAACAACAAACAGTTACTTTGGTACAAGTTTGTGAAAAATTTGATGCTAATGAAGGGTATATGAATGTGGCCCTTCGGCTGATGTGTTCACAGGATTGGTTAATACAAGAGGTAAATAATGCGGATAATTCCGTGCAGTTCAAGTTGAATGAAAAATCTGCTTTTGCTTTTGCCCATGCAGGAATTTATGAGGATGTGGTTGAGCTGATTCAGTTTTCACAACGATTTGATAAACGCAAGTTTAAAATAGAGCCCTTTCGTAAGCTCAATGTGATCATTGAGAAATATAAATCCGATTATGGTATAAAGTGGTCTAGCGATGCGGTTGAAAAATCAATTCAGCAACAAATGCTAAAGCATGTTGAAGGGATTTTGGTTGGTCCAACTATTGTTGCATTGGGTATGGGTGGTATGTTCCATAAATACTTCATGGAGGTCTCATTTAAAGCAGAAGAGTATCATCAGGATTCAGAAAGTTTTTCC
>OMKD01000092.1 GCA_900299495.1 Sphingobacteriales bacterium | reverse complement strand
TATGGATAATCTGGGTACCTTCTTCGGAGGTGGTGTTGACGATGCTGATAAGAATGAAGGGGAAGGATTATTAGGTACACTTTTAGGAAGTTCTCAGGATAATGTTGTCAACATGATAGCAGGTAAAAAGAATATTGATGTAAATACGGTACTTAATATTTTAAAAGTGGCAGCTCCTATTATTATGGGTTATTTAGGAAAACAAAACAGCCAAAAGGGGGATGGTTCTGCAAAAGGACTTGAGGCCGTGCTAGATAGCTTCACAGGTGATGGCAAGCAACAGAGTATGATAGAATCTTTATTAGATGGAGATAATGATGGTTCTGTGCTTGATGATGTTGCCGGTATGCTTTTAAATAACTCCGGAAAGTCAGGAGGAGGTTTAGCAGGTCTACTAGGTGGATTTCTAGGGAAAAAGTAATTTCCTGATTAAAACTTGTAAAAAGCCAGTGGGATAGGTTCCTACTGGCTTTTTTATTTCAAATCCTTAAGTTGACAAATATGCTAAGCTATAATTTTTAATACCTTTGTAGCATAAGAAAAAATGAATCAATGAAACACAAGTGGGACCGAAATGAGGAACGCTATTTTGCAATAGGAGTATATAAGCCTAAGACCGAAGAAAATATCGGTACGCTGTGGAGAAGTGCTTATATCCTTGGAGCAGATTTCATTTTTATTATTGGTAAGAAGTATAAAAAACAACGCACGGATACGCATAAGGTTTGGTCTAAAATTCCACTCTTTCAATTTGAGACCTTTGAAAGTTTTTATGCAAGTATGCCTTACAGCTGTAAGTTGGTTGGAATAGAGTTACATGATAGAGCGGAGGAAATAAAAACCTATCAGCATTTTGAACGATCGATGTATCTGCTCGGCTCAGAAGACAATGGACTTCCTAAGGCTGTTGTCAACAAATGTCATGACCTAATAAAACTCCCTGGAGATAGTTCACTGAATGTTGCTGTGGCAGGCTCTTTGGTGTTGTTTGATCGTATTAATAAGGATTGGTAGAGGATATGGAAAATCGAGGAGAGATTATATCAGCTGATTTAATTTGGAATTTTGGAGAAGATATTAAGCAGGTTGCGCATCCAAATCAATTCACTTTTCCATTTTATTACGAGCCTCATGAGCTGAGTGAAAGGGCCGTAGCCCAATTGAAGAAGTATCTCAGTGAGCAAAAAGACTTTGAGCATAATTTTGGTTTAATTCCTAACCAAGAAGGATTGGTTATTGGAAAGATGTTTGGTGTATTGGTCGTTGAAGATTTAAATGGGCAATTGTGTTTTTTGGCAGCTTATTCAGGTAAATTGGCAAATAGTAATCACCATAAGCGTTTTGTGCCTCCTGTATTTGATATGCTTACGGAAGGCGGATATTTTAAAATTGAGGAAGTTCAGATTAATGACTTAACCAAACAGATTGAGCAACTAGAAAAGAATCCAGCAATTAAAGAAGCAGAAGACTTTTTAGCCAAAGAGCAATACTTAATGGAGGAGCGTCTTGAGTATCAACGTCAAAAAGCCCAAAAAGCAAAATCTGAGCGTAAACAGTGGAGGAAACAAGCAGAAAGTGAATTAGAGGGAGCTGTTTTAGAAGAACGCTTGGGAAAAATCAAACATGAAAGTTTGTGTTTCAAGTTCTATCAGAAAGATCTCATCAATTATTGGAATATACGGATCCAATTCGCTCAGCAGCGATTACAAAAGATATTGGAGCCATTAATTGCGCTGAAAGAAGAACGTAAAAACCGTTCAGCTGCTCTCCAGCAAAAGCTGTTTTCAGAGTATAGTTTTCTGAACGCTCATGGTGAACATAGGAGTTTACAATCCATTTTTGAACAAACGATTTTTGAGGTCCCTCCTGCTGGAGCAGGTGAATGTGCTGCCCCGAAATTGTTACACTATGCTTTTAAAAATAGGCTAAAGCCTATTTGTATGGCTGAGTTTTGGTGGGGAGCATCCCCTAAATCAGAAGTCAGAAAGCATGGTCATTATTATCCTGCATGTAGAGGTAAGTGTGAGCCTATCCTATCCCATATGCTTCAGGGGTTAGATGTAGAGGATAACCCAATGGATGCATTTGAGTCTGCTGATAAGGAGATTGAGATCATTTTTGAAGATGATTACCTTTTAGTCATCAACAAGCCGCATGACTTCCTTAGTGTTCCTGGAAAAACCCTCATAGATTCCGTTTATGAGCGCATTAAAAAAAGATATCCAAAAGCTACAGGACCACTCATAGTGCATAGGTTAGATATGGCGACCTCAGGGATTATGCTTATTGCAAAAGACAAAGAAACTCATCGAGGATTACAAGCTCAATTTATTAAGCGTACCGTGAAAAAACGCTATGAAGCCTTGCTGAATGGTACACTTACTAACAAGAAAGGGAAAATAGAGTTACCTCTAAGAGTAGACCTTGAGGATAGACCTCGTCAGTTAGTCTGCCGAGAACATGGTAAGCACGCTTTGACAATTTGGGAGCTGAAAGAAGTTCAGGATGGGAAGACGAGAGTCTATTTCTATCCTATCACAGGACGCACACACCAATTGAGAGTTCATGCCGCACATGTAGAAGGCTTAAATAGGGCCATTTTAGGGGATGATCTATATGGTACAAAGGCCGATAGACTGCATTTACACGCGGGATTTATCCAATTTGAGCACCCTTCAAGTGGTCGTACCTTGAAATTTAACGTCCCTGCGGCATTTTGATATTAATTGATTGGTAATATTTATTTCTCTTTTACAATAATAGGCTAGTTTAAAACGTATAAAAAATATCGTTAATTAAATTACCCTATATGAAACGCATACTCACCAGTATATTTTGTATTGCCATCCTACAATTTGGAATGGCTAACAAGCCAACAGAACAAGAAGCTCAAAATCCTAAAATTCAAATAGCCCTTCTTTTAGATGTAAGCAATAGCATGGACGGTCTAATTGATCAGGCTAAAGCACAGTTGTGGAAGATTGTAAATGAACTCGCCTTAATGAAAAAAGATGGTCAGCAGGCAAGCATGGAAATTGCACTGTATACTTTTGGAGATAATCGGCTTAAAGCAGAAGATGGTTATATTCAACAATGGAATGCTTTTTCGGGCGATCTTGATATAATCAGCCAAAATCTTTTCGCTTTGACCACCTCAGGCGGAGATGAATATTGTGGTTGGGTAATCAATGATGTGGTGGATGAACTAAGTTGGTCGGCAAATCAAACAGATCTTCAGATTATTGTTATTGCTGGTAATGAGTCATTTGCACAGGGTGCAAGGAATTACATAAACTCTTGTGAAGCAGCTTTACAAAAGAATATTATCATCAATACTATTTATTGTGGTAATTGTTCAGAAGGTCGTTCCTTGCTTTGGGAAGATGGGGCAATGAGAGGGCAAGGTAAATACATGTGTATTGATCAAAATGAATCTGTAGAGTTTATTCCAACGCCATATGATTCTTTGATTAATATTCAAAATCAAAACTTAAATGATACCTATCATGGTTATGGTTCAAACGGAGCAAAGCGAAAAGCTATGCAGGTTGCTCAAGATGATGAAGCCAGTGATTATAGTTCAGCGAATATGGCTGAACGTACATTGTCAAAATCCTCACATGTATACTCAAATGATTCATGGGATGTATCGGATTATTACGAAAAGGATGGTGATGCCATTTTAGCCTTGGACGATTCTGAACTTCCAGATA
Organism: Sphingobacteriales bacterium; assembly: GCA_900299495.1. Taxonomy (GTDB): domain Bacteria; phylum Bacteroidota; class Bacteroidia; order Chitinophagales; family Saprospiraceae; genus AM-2324. Next base: position 197 of record OMKD01000092.1, on the reverse strand, counting down.
TTCTGAAAGGAAAATCTAAAAAAGAGAAAATAGCAATTTTGGATGAACTCAGAAATCAAAGAGTGCAGATCAATTCAACAATAGTAGAATTAAGTAAAAAGCGAACTGAATTCATGGAGTCTTATCGTAAAGAAAACTCTTTGAATGGCAATGGACTAGATGCCGCGATGTTGAAATTAATAGGTGATCAAGCAAGG
>OMKD01000091.1 GCA_900299495.1 Sphingobacteriales bacterium | reverse complement strand
CTGATACCGGCATTATTAATGTCCCAGAACAAAACTAGATTAGACAAATCAGAGAACGGCGTGTATGGAAGTCCAGTTTGGTATCTCCAATTGACTCCGAACTCCCAATCCTTGCCAAATTTCTTACCTAAAGTAAGATTTACGATATGTCTGGAATCCCAGCTTGATGGAACAAGCTCACCCGCTTCATCATCAAATTTAGACCATCCAAGCGTGTAAGAACCAATTCCGTAAAACCCTTTATATAAACGCTGCTGGAACAAAAGCTCTACTCCGTAAGCCTCTCCATTTGCAGTTGATGAAATACGATCATTTCCAATTACTCCAAAATCTCCACCAAGGTTGGCCAAAGTAATATTATCATCAATTAGATATGGATAATTCGAGTACTTTTTATAGTAACCTTCAAGTGTCAGTTTTGAGCTACTTGCAGTTATATATTCAAATCCAAAAACAGCATGATCCGCCTGAATATAATCTACATTATCTCTGTTAAACAGGAAATCATTTTCTCTATATCCAAGAACAGTGTAAGGAGGTAACTGATAGTATCTACCCACATTCGCATTCATCGCTAAGGTTGGAGTTATGTTGTATGCTAGAGATAATCTCGGAGAAAATTGCTCCAGCATATTAGTCATATTCTCAGAAAAATTATTTCCATCCATTCTTGCTCCAAAAGACACTGCCAATTTATCGTCAGCAAACTTTTTAGACAACTGAGTAAATACGGAATAACGATTGAAAAATATTTTGGAATCAAAGAATACATCCTCAGGACCTACTGGAGTTGCGACCTTTACAAATGAATTATTTGTATATCGAACCCCTTCGTATCCAAATCCAGTATTAATTTTCCAACCATTCAGTCTTGTTGTATTTTCCAATCTGAATTTATTTTCTGACTCTTGAGATTCGTAATCAAGAATAAGATTGTTTTCATCTGAGTCATCATTTTGGAAGTATTTCTTCGACTCGTTGTTTAGCATATTTCTACTTAAAACAACAGTCCAATATCCCTTATCTCTGTAGTGCTTATACACAACACCATTGGTGTAATTCCATTGAGGAGAAACAGGCAGATTATTTAGTAAATATTGCTGATCTTCGGTTTGATTTGCATCAAGATTTAAACTAAATTGATCAATTGCACCTAAGCCAATAAAGTATATTTCATTACGCTGATTCAACTTGGTTTTAACCTTAGCCTGAAAATCATTATAAGTAGGCAAAAAAGGTAGTTCTAATGCAGCGAAAAGGAATTGCAGATAAGATCTACGAGCAGAGAATAAAAATGTAGTCTTTTCTCCTATTGGACCTTCAAGCGTCAAACCAACATCCGATGCACCTGCAGTAAATGACAGACCAAGTTTATCTGAGCGACCATCTTTTTGTTTGAAATTAAAAACAGAACTAAGCGTGTTTCCGCGATTTGCAGGAAAGGCACCCGAATAAAAATCCACCTCTCTGATGAAGTTTACATTGATCAATCCAACGGGGCCACCACTGGCACCCTGAGTTGCAAAGTGATTAATGTTCGGCACCTCTACATCATCAAGATAAAAACGATTTTCATTGGGAGAACCTCCTCTAATTATTAAATCATTTCTGAAATTTGCTGTTGAGGTAACACCAGGAAGAGACTGAACAACCTTTGAGATATCGCGATTACCTCCCGGATTTCTTTGAATTTCGGCAACACCTATGCTTCTTAAAGAAACAGGACTCTCTTCGGTCTTTACAAATGGAGATGCTTTTACAACAACTTCATCTAGAGAAGTTGAACGCTCTGTCATTTCAAAGTTTACGACAGTAGGTTTGGAGTTTGTAACCTGGATCTCGAAAACTGTTAATTCATCGAACCCAACATAAGACGCACGTAAATCGTACAGACCTGGATTTAAATCTTCTATACGATAATTTCCATCTATATCTGTAACCACACCATTGTCGGTACCTATTACAAGAAGAGTTACAAATGGAAGGGGTTCATTATTAAACTTATCAACTACTACTCCTTCTATTACACCTGATTGAGCCATCAAATTTGATAACCCTGCAAGTAGAAATAGAAGTACTAAAAAGGATCTTCTGAAAATCAGCATTTTATATATTGTTTAGCTTTTACTTCGAAAAGGTAAACAAAAAATATGAAATAATCACTAAGACAAGTAAATAACTATATCAGTGCACTAGCAATTAACATTTCCTTAAAACATTGATATTACAAACATTTACATACAAACTAAAATGAGTTTTGTTTTAAGTTCATTAAATTTTTTTTACATTATTTTCGAAATAAAGTAAACAAAGCTCAAGACAAATGAATCTCAAAAATATTCTTTCCAAAACTGATTTTAAAGTCGCCTTAGATTGCCCAACCAAACTGTATTACAGAAAACATAACTATGAATCTATAAATGATGAAAACAGCTATCTTGAATATTTAGCCGAAGGAGGTTATGCCGTAGCTAAAATGGCTTCACTTTACTATCCCAATGGGATTCGAATAGACAACTACTCCGGTGTCGAAAAAGCTATTGAGCAAACAAAGTCATACATGAATCAGGAAAACTGCATCCTATTTGAAGCAGCTTTCCTTTCTGGAAAAAAGCTGGCAGTTATTGATATTCTTGTAAAAGAAGGAAATTCAGTTCAATTAATCGAGGTAAAATCAAAAGGCCATAACGATAAAGAGAAAATCTCCAAAATATGGAAAGATGATATCATAGATGTCGCCTTTCAGAAATTGGTATTTTGTTCTGCACATCCTACAATAGAAGCGTCTGCCTTTATAATGGCTCCGGACAAAAATAAAACTACCTCTATCGAAGGCTTAAATGCTCAATTCAAACTTAAAGGATATGAGCAAAAAAATGGCTTTAACTTCTTTGATATTGACTACTCCGGGGATTCAAGTGCAATCATAAAAGATAACCTTCTTACACTCGTTCCAATAGATAATGAAATCAATAAAGAAATAGAATCGGTCCAATCCAATGCGGACCAATTCGAAAAGTCGGTATCCCCCGAAATCACAAAAATCAAGACTGCGCTCAGCAAAAGCTGTTTTAAATGTGAGTATAAAGATTCGGGTAAAAAAGAATGTTGGAAGAACAAGACT
>OMKD01000090.1 GCA_900299495.1 Sphingobacteriales bacterium | reverse complement strand
GTATCCTGCAGGATATTCCAAGAATGGTGGAGTTGACCAAGGCAGTTGTTGATTCAACTAACCTGCCAGTAACAGTTAAAACCCGTTTAGGTTGGGATGAGCAAAGCAAAAAAATCGAAGAAGTTGCTGAACGTCTTCAGGATGTAGGGATCAAAGCCCTTTCAATCCATGGACGTACCCGAAAGCAAATGTATAAAGGAGAGGCGGATTGGACCCTGATCGGTAAGATCAAAGAGAATCCGCGAATTCATATTCCAATCATTGGTAACGGTGATATTGATAGTCCTCAGAAAGCTGTGGAGTACAAAAACAGATACGGTGTAGATGGTATCATGATAGGTCGTGCATCGATTGGCAACCCATGGATTTTCAGAGAAATCAAGCACTATGTGGCTACTGGTGAGATATTGGCTCCGCCAACACTAGATGAGCGTGTGGATGCAGCCAGACAGCATCTTTTACATTCTGTGGAGTGGAAAGGAGATAAGCTAGGTGTATTAGAAATGCGTAGGCACTATACCAACTATTTCAGGTCACTACCGGGGGTTAAACAATACCGAAGCAAACTGGTGACCGAACACGACATTCCTACACTTTTAGGAGTTATGGAAGAGATTAGAAGCCATTACTCAGGCTTCGAGTTTGAAAGACAAGTACAATCTGCAAGATAAAACGCAACATAAGGTGGTTTTTAATATAGAAGAGGACGAACGAAAGATATTGATCGAGATTGGTAAGGTCGCTGATACACTAAATTATCAAACCTTTGTGGTAGGTGGTTTTGTGCGTGACCGTTTGTTAGGCCGGGAAAACAAGAAAGATATCGATGTGGTATGTGTCGGTTCAGGTATTAAGCTGGCTGAGCAGGTTGTAGAAAAATTACGTCCTAAACCACGCCTTGTTGTTTACAGAAGATTCGGTACTGCTATGTTCCGCCATAGGGGCATGGAGATTGAATTTGTTGGTGCTCGCAAAGAGTCCTATCGCAAAGATAGTCGTAAACCTGCGGTAGAGGAGGGTACGCTTGAGGATGACCAATACCGAAGAGATTTCACCATTAATACGCTGGCAGTTTCTCTGAATGAGCGCAATTTTGGTACGCTTATCGATCCTTTTGAAGGGATGAGTCACCTGGAAGAAAAGAAGATCATCACACCTTTGGATCCCGATAAGACCTTTTCGGATGATCCACTTCGTATGATGCGAGCGATACGATTTGCTACTCAGCTTCATGGCTTTTTTATAGAAGCCAAAACAAAGGAAGCAATAACAAGAAATGCGCATCGAATAAAGATTGTATCCAGAGAACGGATTACCGTAGAGTTGGAGAAAATCCTTAAAACACCAAAGCCTTCTGTTGGTTTTGAATTGTTGTTTGATACTGGTTTGCTTCAGTTGATCTTCCCAGAGATGGTAGCCTTGCAGGGAGTTGAATACAAAAACGGTAAAGGACATAAAGATAATTTTTACCACACGCTTGAGGTGGTAGATAACCTTTGTAAAAAGACCGATAATATATGGCTTCGCTGGTCTGCAGTGTTGCATGATATCGCAAAACCGCCAACCAAGCGCTATAATCCTGAAGTTGGTTGGACCTTCCATGGTCACGATGCTTTAGGTGCCGCAATGGTGCCTAAGTTATTTAAGCGCATGCGCTTACCGTTGGATCATAAGATGAAATATGTTCAAAAGTTAGTTCGTCTGCACTTGAGACCTATTTCTTTGACTAAGGAGAATATCACAGACGCTGCTATTCGAAGATTGATCTTTGAAGCAGGGGAGGATATAGATGACCTAATGAAGCTTTGTGAGGCAGATATTACTTCTAAAAATCCGAATAAAGTGAAACGCTATTTGGAGAACTATGAGTTGGTTCGTTCTAGAATCATAGAAGTAGAGGAACGCGATAAACTTAGAAATTGGCAGCCACCTATTACGGGTGAACTTATCATGGAGACCTTTGGTATTAAGCCTTCAAGAGTGGTTGGTGATATCAAAAATGCTATTCGAGAGGCTATCCTTGATGGGGATATCAGCAATGAATATGATGAGGCTTATGCCTTTATGCTTGAAATGGGGAAAAAACTGGGCTTGAGTAAAGTTTAACTTTCCTCGTCTGGTAGTTTTGCCAGCAAATCACGATTCACAGCAATACTCGCATTCAGTTCAAAGCCAATAATTAGGGCTATACAATTCATTTGTATCCAAAGCATAAGTGCCATAACGGTTCCAATAGAGCCGTATAACTTGTTGTAGGTGTTGAAATTGTCTACATAAAATGAAAATGCCAGGGAAATAATAATGCAAAGTACAGAAGCCAAAGTTGTTCCCGGTGAGAAAATGGATATCTTTTTCTTTGTAGGCACACCGTATCTATACAAAAACGCTATCCCAAAATAGAACAGGATTATGATGGTTAGATAGCGCAATCCGGATATGGAAAGTTCTATGATAAAATCCAGATTAAGGGCGTCATCGATTAAGCCTAGAAGTGTATTTCCAAGGATTAGAAGTATGGAGGAGGTAAATAATAAACCTCCAAGGATGAAGGTCAGAGTTATCCCCACCAATCGCTTTTTAAGTGGAGGCCTTTTCTTAAACGTTTCCGTGTGTGCTTTTTCAAAGGCACGCATCATGGACATCATTCCATTTGACGCAAAATAGAGCGCCAGAAGAAAACCTATAGATAATAATTCAGGTCTTCTGTTGTTTGCTAAATCATCAAGCGTATCAAATACCATTTCGCCTGCATTCCCTGGAAGTATGGATAGAATCTGAGCTTCCAGCGTCGGGAAGAAGTCTTGTCCGCCATCCGGCATGAAGGAGAGGAAGTACTCTGAAAAGAATGGAAGTAAACTTAATAGCAGAATTAGGGATGGAAACAAAGATAGAAAGAAACTGAAGGTCATCGAGTTGGCCCGAGTGACTACATCAAATCGCTTTATTTCGTTACCAACAAAAACAGCCACATCGTAGATTGGAACTTTAAAAAAGCCTGGTAGAGAGCTTTTTTTAGTCCATTCTATGAGCCTTTTGATTAAGGTCAAATTGTTAATGTATTCGGTGATGTTAACTGGTTTCTTTTTGTTAGGCATATTTTTCATCCTTCGTTTTTGCAAAAGCTACTTTCAGTTTTTCAATCAACTGTTCAGGTGCTTTTGGGCAGGTCTTACTGGTCTGCATATCTACGAAGCAAAGTTTTACTTTAGCTGCATTGACCAATTTGCCGGCCTCATTGTATAATTCGCAGTTAAAATTTACGAATTTTTCTGGAAGCTCTTTGATGATTGTACGGATTGTGATCTCCTCATCGTAGAATACAGGTCTTAAGTACTTGACTTCCATAGAGGCAACTGGCATCATTATTTTCCAATCTTCTTCCATTTCTTTGTACGTTATACCCAGTGAACGAATCAACTCGACACGACCGATCTCGTAATATTGGGCATAGTTGCCATAGTATAGATATCCCATCTGATCGGTCTCCCCATATCTTACACGCTTTTTATAATCGAAACTGTACATTCATTTAAATTTTTATAACCTTCTCTATTTCGTAGATCGAGTTGATCTTGCCTGCAAATATGCCATAAAAATAGGGCTTCTCACTGAATTGTCTAATCTCAGTGGGCCTTCCATCGTCAATATGACTGGATTTTAATTTAGACTTGATGGTGTACAGAGACTTAAAGTGCTTCCAATCAATCGGTTTTGAAAAATACTGGTTCATCTGAGCAGTCATTTTTTTTATGTTAGATGCAGGTTGAGCAGGGCAGGAGTTACAGTCTTCCAGTTTGTCCGGCTGGCAAGTTTTGTTTTTTTGCATACAATCAAAAGAAGGTTTATTCGCATAGGACACCTTGTGGTGTGTATATGCTACCGATGATATACTTAGCAATCCACTTTTCCCGTAAGGCATGATCGAACCAAAAGGTCCATCCATCACCGTCAATCCAATGTCTTTCAATTGAGGCGCTTCTATCAATCCGATTTCTGAAATCTCATGCTGGATATTCCACTGATCAAATCCGAATAGATCCAAGATAGAATTTGTGCCGGCATAGGTCGCATTGATTGCTGCAGGCGCTTTAATCAAACATGTAGATCCTTCCTGTGCTACGGTAATGCTCCAATTTTGCTGGTCATTTTGTTCAACCCGAATAATTTCAGTAGATAGTTTAGTTGTAATTTTCTTTTCCTCATCCAGTTTTTTCTTGTATTTGTTTTTGATCAGGAAGGGGTCGAAAGTATGCTCGGTGGTGCGATACACGGATTCCAATCTGTCGTAATTGAACAGTGGATGATTAGAAACTGCTTCGCACTGGATTTCCAAAAAATCACAGAAACGTTGAAACTGTCTTTTATCAGTGAAGGAGCCATGTTTGTCAATGGCATAATACTTTTCAAAATTCGAATAGACCATGTCTTTATGGTCCGCTGTAAATCGGGCTTTATTGTCGTCACTCATTCTTGCCGTGGCAACAGACCTGGGGTAGTGATATCCAGCATGCAGTCTAGCCTGATTGACAACAGATGCTTTTTTGAACAGGGCATTTTCCCGTTCGATCAGGCATACCTTGAGTCCCAGGCTAGCACAATGCAAGGCTGCATAAGAGCCGAAAAGTCCGCCTCCGACAACCACAAAATCGTATGTTTCTACCTTACTCATGGATCAATTGCTTGAGTGAACGGTAAGCTTCTTTATGTTGCTGCATCTTACCTGCAAAGTCTAAGCTATCCTGAATATGTGCTGTTTTTGAAGGACCAATCAATAAGCCACTAACCCGATCATCCAAACTAGCAAAAAGCATACCCAATTGATGCATATTATCAATACTTGACGTTGGATACTTTGCATTAAAGTCCGCTAAGGTATTATTGATGCCCTCCACTTGTTTTTCAATGGCCGACAGGTCTACATTTCTCTCCGAGGCAGAGCTTGAATTTTTGTAGGACTCCTCCTTTAGTTTTATGCCACCACCACTAAGTCCGTAAGCAATAATGTTTGTATGCTCTACAAGGTCTTTATAATAATCCAGGTGACTTTGGAAGACGTTGTGTTTAGCTTGAAGGAAGGGTTTTTGTTGCAAAGATTTTAATACAGGAAGATAAGCTTCAGGATGCTTGATCCCGGAGAATCCAAGCGATTGTTTATCCCTGCATAGTACTTCCATGCATCGAACGGATTCTTCAATGGCTGCCTTATCTGACCTATTATCCCAATGCAGCATCATGCAATCGAATTGTTGCCCATACAGATCTGTATAATGCTGATGATTGATAGATAGAAATGAAGGACTTAGGTTATTAAGTGCAGATCCATCATTGCTCATGGATCCAATCTTCACCATTATACTTAGATCATTGACTCCATTAGCATCTATCCATTCCTTAAGCCATTGTTCTGCTTTTCGAAAATCAGCAGTTTCTTTATTGATTGGGTAATTCGTTGCGGTGTCTATGCAGCGTTGTCCCTGACCATACCAGCTGTCCAATAAGCTGAATGCCATTTTTTTGGAAATGGTCCATGCCCACATGGCCGTCCCCAGGCAAAGTTCGTATGGTCTATTCATTAAGACTTTTGCTTTAGTTGTTTTAATGCGATCATCGAAAGGATATATCTCTTTGCAAGAGGCAGAATCTTTACCTTACTGCTACCTGCATCATCTGTCCATTTTACCGGAAGTTCGAAGATCTTATAATTTAACCATTCTGCGGTGGTCAATAATTCCGTAGAGAAGAACCAGCCATCATTTTGCGCTCCGGCCTGCATGAGTGCATCCAGCTTTTCGCGCTTAAGCCACTTAAATCCACACATACCATCTGAAAATCGCACACCCAAATAGGCTTTGAGCAATCCATTGAATACACGGGAGGACAGTTCGCGTTTGAAGGTTCTGTTGATCACTTTGGATTCTTTGTGCAAACGACTGGCATAGACCAAGTCATAGTTTTCCTTAGAAAGGGCCTCTATGGCCGGTTTGAAATGTTTCAGATCCGTAGCCAAATCAAGGTCCATATATCCAACGATGTCTGCTTCAGACTGTGTCCAGGAGGTCTTTAATGCCAATCCAACACCTCTCTTGGGAACCTTTACCAATCGGACATTGACAAAGGCGGATTCTAAGGTCTTTGCCAATTCCTCCGTTCGGTCTGTGGAACCGTTGTCTGCAATAATGATATTCCAAGTTGATGTATCTGGGAATTGATCCTGAATGTAATTGTGCAATGTCCGGATCTGCTGATCCAGGGTTTCTTCTTCATTGAGTACAGGGATGGTAATATCGAAGGTCATAATTGTTTTTTTCCTGAAGCCAAAATATTGAATTTAGGGGAGAAAAAGGACTGTAAGGGATAAAGACTTTGGCTACATTTTTTTGCAAGCATATTATATGTGTCTAAAAAATAATGGGCTTTATCGAATAGGGGAATTAGATTTCAACCTTAAGTCGATATTTTTCATTAGTTTGATGTAGGAATTATTTTAAAGTGTACGCATTATTGATATTTTTGGGGTATCAGCAAAGAACAAAATTTAAATACAGGATTAATGGAAAAAAGTAATTCAAGGTCATTCTGGAAAAGGAAAGAAGGTTTTGTAGGAGGAGTATTTCTTGGATTAATAAGTTTCTCTGTTGCATTTCTGGTTGCAAGATTTGGGGAGGTTCTTATTGCATCATTGAGCAGTACGGTTAATTTGGTTATAGCAATTGTTGTTGTTGCTGCCTTATTATATATGTTTGTTGATCCAAAAATGCGATCATTGATCTGGTATATGTATAAGTCGGTGATGCGTAAGATTACCAGTTTCTTTGTGACGATTGATCCAATAAACATACTTAAAAGTTATGCTGAATCCCTGGGAGAGAATTTAAAGACCATGGGTAAACAAATCAATCAGCTTAGAGCTCAAATGCATAAGCTGAATGAGACGATTTACAAGAATAACCAGGAAATACATACCAATTTGCAATTGGCATCTGAAGCCAAGGAAAAGCAAAAGGAAAAAACGATGATTCTCAAGTCACGTAAAGCAGGACGTTTAAAAGAATCAAACATGAAATTGCAGAACTTGCATAGTAAGATGGAGGTGATGTATCGCGTTCTGAGTAAGATGTATGAGAACTCAGAAATCCTGAAAGAAGATATTGAAGATCAGGTAGATATCAAGGTTCAGGAGCGTAAGGCGATTCACGCTTCTCATGGTGCTATGAAATCTGCTATGAATATCATGTCCGGTGCAAATGATAAGAAAATGATGTTTGAAGAAGCGCTGGAAGCTATCGCTGAGGATGTTGGTGCTAAAGTGGGAGAAATGGAACGCTTTATGGATATGTCTGCCAATTTTATGGACTCTGTGGATCTTCAGAATGGTGTTTTTGAAGAAAAGGGTCTAAAAATGCTGGAAGATTGGGAAAAGAATGGTGTTTCCAAGATTCTTGGTGAAGAGAAGGATAATCTTTTGCTGGAGGCGAGAGATGAAGAAAATATACTGGATTTGAATCAGCCTATCCGCAAACCTGAAAAATCAGGAAGAGCTAATCAGTATGATTCGTTCTTCGATTAATGAGCTATGAAGCTTGAAAAGATAAAGTCATTTGAAGGGCTAAAAAAACACAAGAGACTTCGAGAAGAATGGAATTATAGTATGGCTCTATTGCTTGCGATAGAACGTAAAAAAGATCTCTCATCAGTATCTGAACAGTATATAAATATTGAGGTTTCCTCTTTTAATCAAAAGAAACACACCATAAAATCTGCTATCAGGGATTTGGGTAATCTTCAATCAAATATTCTAAGGCAGTTAAGACAACATGAAGGGTATAGATTACCAGATTATTATCAGAATCATTACATGGCAGTAGGTACTGTCTTCATAGGTATTCCAATAGGATTGAGCATCGCTTATTTTTCTTCTAATTGGTCACTTTTACTTATCGGTTTTCCTTTCGGAATGATTGTTGGGGCTTTGTTTGGGCGACAGAAGGATAAACTAGTAAAGTCCAATAATCAGCAGTTGGATGTTCAGGTAGAATTAGATCTCATGTAGATTTCTGATGTTTGGTTTGAACGGTCAGTAGAATATCAATTTGTTAATTACCAATAACTTAAAATAATATTATGTAAAGATCTCTTACAGATTTAATTAAACAAGCCTATGAAGATTTAAGAGGACAATGGGGCATAATGATACTTACCTCAATTGTTTTTGCTTTTTTAAGCTCAATTGGGTCTCTTATACCTATTATTACGCTAATAATAGCTGGTCCTTTGGTTTTAGGGATGAGTATTGTAAGCCTAAATGTTGCAAGGTCTAAAGAAGTGCGAATCGATCAGTTATTTGTTGGATTTCAGCATTTTGGTAATGCATTGGGTACCTATATTTTGATGGTCCTAATCATTTTAGCTGGCTTATTGTTGTTCGTTATTCCTGGGATAATAATTTCCATGATGTTATCAATGACATTTTACATATTAGCAGATGATAGAAATCTGTCACCAGTTGAAGCTTTGAAAAAAAGTAGGGACCTTATGGATGGGCATAAACTTAACTTTTTTCTTTTGCAATTGATATTCTTTGGCATGGGATTATTTTGCTTGTTGACGTTCGGTATAGGTTTTCTCTTTTTAGGTCCTTTGTATTATGTGACAATGGCAAGATTTTATGAATCAATAAAAGGAGAGGCCAGATCAGCGGTGAACATGAAGGGAGAGGCTTTAGATTCAGATTTTGTTTAATAATAAATAATGGCATTCAACATGAATGCCATTATTTATTCAAGTTCTTTTAGTATGGCCTGTGCTGCCATAAAGCCACTGGTCCAAGCTGCTTGGAAATTGAAACCGCCTGTGACAGCATCTATATCAAGTGCTTCTCCTGTGAAATACAGTCGATACATAATCTTACTTTCATAGGTCTTGAAATCAACTTCTTTTAATTGAACCCCACCTGCAGTAACAAACTCTTCTTTAAAGGTACTTTTTCCTTTGACCTGATAGATACCCGCACAAAGTTCCTTTACCAATTTATTCAGTTGTTTTTTACTTAAGTCTGCCCAACGCAATTCGGCATGTATACCGCAATAGTTACAGAACGAATGCCAAAGTCTTTTTGGCAGACCATACTGAGGTGTGTTGTGCATTTTTTTCTTGGATTCAGTCTGTTTTAACTTGGTAAGTTCCTCCAAAACATCTTGCTCTTTTTCCATAATCCAGTTGACCTTTATTTCAAACTGATAATTTAAATTATACAGTTCTCTGGCCTTTACCGCTGATATCTTTAGTATGCCAGGTCCACTCATGCCCCAATGGGTGATCAATAGAGGCCCATGATTCTTTGCCTTTAAGGATTTG
>OMKD01000089.1 GCA_900299495.1 Sphingobacteriales bacterium | reverse complement strand
TCACGAATTCAAAACACCTATATCAACCTCTGGAATAGCTGCACAAGTCTTCTTAGAGTCTGAACTTGTTCAAAAGGACTCCCGCTTAAACCAATATGCCCATATTTTAAAGAGCCAAATCAGTCGTTTGAATGATCAGGTTGAACGAGTTTTAGAGATTGCCAAAGCTGGGCAGAAAGGTATAAATCTAAATAAAGAAAAGATTAACCTCAACGAATTCATCAAAGAGATTGCGATGAACAATAAGGAAGAAACCATCCAACTTAATGGTGACATAAAGGTTTGCCTACCAGAAAAGCAATTGCATATATATGCTGACCAAGTACACTTCAAAAATGCTATTAACGGCCTCATAGATAATGCAAAGAAATACGCTGAAGAAAAACCAAAAATCAGCCTCAGTATAGAACAAATAGGTAAAAAAGTCAAACTTTCTGTAAGTGATAATGGTCCAGGAATCCCAAAAGAACATCAGGCAAATATCTTCGATAAATTCTATAGAATCCCAAAAGGAAATGTTCATGATGTCAAAGGATTTGGACTAGGTCTTTATTATATAAAAAGTGTTTGCAAACAACATCAATGGAGTATTCAATTGGATTCTGAACCTGGGAAGGGTTCCACATTTACCATTATTATGAATTAAACAGTATGCTTGGATATAAAGGAAAAATATTATTTGTAGAAGATGACGAAACGCTTGGTTTTGTAACCAAAGAGAATCTCGAAATGAAAGGTTTTCATATTAAGCATTGTAAAGATGGAGTAGATGGGTATGAAAGCTTCAAAAAGGACAATTATGACCTATGTATTTTCGATGTGATGCTTCCTAAAATGGATGGCTTCTCTTTAGCTGAGAAAGTTCGTTCACTTAATCAGGAAATACCGATTCTTTTCCTTAGTGCAAAATCATTGAAAGAAGATCGTATTCAAGGCTTAAAACTAGGTGCAGATGATTATATAACAAAACCATTTAGCATTGAAGAACTTAGTTTAAAGGTGGATATCTTTCTTAGACGAAAATTTATAGACAAGCAGGATGATTTGCAGTTTATACTAATTGGACAACTAAAGTTTGATCATAGAAACTTAAAGATTACAATGCCCGATAAATCTTTGAGAAAATTAACTCAAAAAGAAGCTGACTTATTTAAATTATTTATCGATCATAAAAATAACATACTCAAGAGGCAAGAAATCCTTGAAAGTATCTGGGGGGAAGATGATTACTTCATGGGAAGAAGCTTGGATGTATTTATCTCCAGACTTCGAAAGATTCTTAAGGAAGATAATTGTCTCCGTATTGAAAACATCCATGGTGTTGGTTTCAAATTACAGGAAGATTAAAACCTTTTGTAGGGCATATCCTCTAAAACATAATCCAACACTAAACCCTGAGCTATACGCTTAGTAACTTCTGGCCCATACAATAGATCACAAACATATAATGCCGCTTCAAAAGATCTGGCACCACCAGCTGATGTTATAAACTTGTCATCATGAACGAACCAAACATCCTCATGCACTAAAGGTCTTTGAAAACGCTCCTTAAATATTTCAATATCAGATGGGAAGGTTGTACAATTCACACTGTCCAACAAACCTGCCTGAGCTAGTACAAATGCTCCATCACAATGGGAGGTAACATATAAAGCCTCTTCACTCCATGTTCTGACCTGATTTATCATTACCTCGTCTTCTAAATCTGTATCCAAATGGTGTTCGGCACTCGGAACAACTAAAATATCTATAGGAGGAACAGAATCTAACATATATCGATAATCAACTATTATCTCTAGTCCTTCAAAGGTCCGTATGGAATTTTGGTCTTTAGCTAGGGTAAAAACTGACATAGGCTTTATACCTTCTCTAAAAATAGTATGTTGAAAAATATCAAAGGGAGCCGTCAATTCTGTATTGTATGTACCATCCATAACTAAGAATCCTACATTGAATGTAGAATCCGGTGGAAAATCTAATGCTTGCTGAATTGTCACATTTTGATTAATTCCTTTATCTTTGCAACTAGCGAAAAGGCAAATAAAAATCAGAATTCCGTTAATTTTTTTCATACTCGATTATTATTACTGTGTGTTACAGAAGTATGACAAAATAACAAAGGTCGTTAACTATTTTTGTCTTCGGTATAAAAAACAAACTCGATTTATAAAGATTATTGAATGTTATCAGGTTTTAGGGCATTTACAATTACTCACAATGAAGTGAAGGCAGGTAGTCTTGCGCACTTTGTCCTAGATAAATCTGTTCAGGAAGAAGCTCTAAACAAGCTTAAAAAAGCTTGTGGTATTGATGAACTTCTTTATTTGAACACTTGTAATCGAGTACTCTTCCTTATTTATACAAATCCATTAAACCCGCTAAACAAAGAGTCTTTCTTCAACAACTTCAATGTAAACATTGATGATGAACTTGTAAGTCGAGTAAAAGAATACAAGGGTCAAGAATCCATTAAACATCTTTTCAGAGTTGCAGCTTCTTTAGATTCAATGGTTGTAGGAGAAAGAGAAATTTTCCGACAATTAAGAGAAGCATATACACTCTGCAAAGAAATTGGGATTTGCGGCGACAATATCAGATTGGCTATGCGTTTTTGTGTAGAATCCTCTAAGGCGATTTATGCGCAAACAAAAATAGGGGAAAAGAAAGTATCTGTAGTTTCTCTGGCCATTGAGCAATTTAAGAATCACAATATAGACCCATCTTCAAATCTTGTTCTTGTAGGTGCTGGTCAAACCATAGATTTAGTTAGTAAGTTTCTAACTAAACTGGGTTATAAGAATGTATTTATTTTCAATAGGAATCCTGAAAAAGCAGAAGATATTGCTATAAGGTTTGCACACGGAAGTGGACACCCTTTGAGTGAGCTTGAAGCTTTTGATGATCCGTTCGATGCTATGTTCGTTTGTACAGGTTCTATTGATCCTATAATCAGAAAGGCACACTTTGCTAAGCAAAACTATAGCACGGGAAGCAAATGCATTATTGATCTCTCTATACCTTTCAATGTTGAAAAATCGGTTTCAGATTTGGATAACGTTAGCCTAATTTCTGTAGAAGAGCTTCAGGAAATGGCAAAGAACAATATGAGTTTCAGACAGAATGAAATCAGTTCTGCCATGCACATTATCATGGAAAGGATGGAAGAATTCAAAAAGATCTTCCAACAGCGTCTAATCGAGAGAGCAATGGGTGAAGTTCCTGTTGAAATCAAAAAAATCAAGGATCACGCGATCAAAGAAGTTTTCCAAAAAGAAATTGCAGAAATGGATGAGAGCACTAAAGCTGTTTTCCTTAAAGCAATGAACTACATGGAAAAGAAGTGCATTGGTATTCCAATGAAGGCAGCAAAAAATATAATCAAATAAAAAAAGATGACTTGAAGAATCAAATCATCTTTTTTTATTTAGTTAAGCTGAGGTTTATCAGCTCTATTTGATATTTCCCAAGTCAAATGGAATACATGTTGGCCAATCTTAGCCATTTTAGAAAAATTGATCTTTTCTACTGTATCCGTTGTCATGTGATAATCCTTGTGTGTCCCATTAAAGAAAAACACTACGGGGATATTATTTTTCGCAAAATTATAATGATCTGATCTGTAGTAGTAACGATTAGGATCATTCTCATCATTGTAGGTATAATCCAGCGTAAGCTTATTGAAATTCGTATTGACTGCTTCATTGATATCATGTAAGTCTTGACTTAATTTGTCAGCGCCAATTACATAGATATACTCCGGATTCTCCTCGTACTTATTATCTACTCGTCCCACCATATCCACATTGATATCAACAATGGTCTGATCTAGAGGTATAATCGGATCATTAACATAGTATGCAGAACCTAGAAGTCCTTTTTCTTCACCAGATACCCAAATAAAAACTACAGAGCGCTTTGGACCATTTCCATCAGCTTTTGCCTGTGCAAAAGACTGAGCTACATCTAAAATAGTAGAAGTACCAGATCCATTATCATCGGCACCGTTGTATATAGACTCTCCTCGTTTACCAAGATGATCATAATGTGCTGTTACAAAAACAAACTCATCTTTTAAAACTGGATCTGATCCTTCGATCATTCCACCAACATTTGACCCAATCAAGGTTCTGGTTTCTTTCTCAAAGCCAAGATTCAACTCCGTTTTTACTTTAAGCGAAACTGGCTTTCCCAGTTTCGTAATCTTCTTTCTTGCCTTGATTACTTTTTTCCCTTTTTTACCTAAAAGAGCCTGAGCCATTGTGGAGGAGATGAATAAGTTCGGTGCATAATTTTCTGCTGCTTGTTCACCTTTACCTATACTAAAACGACCATTCAGCATTCTATTTCTATTTGTCGAAATCCTACTTTTGATATCTCTGTCAATAATAAGAATGGCTGCTGCGCCATTTGCTTTTGCGGCTCTGAATTTCTTTCTAAAATCAGTAGACCAATCCGAAATTTCAGTACTTCCAGTAATATAACTTACACCATCTGAGTTCACAGGTTCGCCATCGTAAACCATGACCAATTTCCCACGAACATCAACACCCTCATAATCATTATACATAGAGTCCTCCACTCCATAACCTAAGAAAACAAGTTCATCAAAGGATTCCTTGATAGACGTATTGGTTGCAGGAAAAGAACAAAAATCCCAAAGATGCTTGAAGGTCTTTCGCATACCATTAGCACCTATAGAACTCCAACGTTCTTTTGTAAATGCAATCTCCTGCTCGTATCCTGATTCTCCTGGCAATGGTACCAGACCGTAGGACTTAATATTTTCAACAAGATATTCAGCTGCCTTTCGCTGACCCTCAGTACCGGTTTCTCTTCCTTCAAAATCATCACTTGCAATGATTGTTAAATGATTTTTCAAATCTTCTACCTTAACTAGATTTGCATATTTAGTCGAGAGATCAGCGTTAGATTCTAATTCAATCTGTCCAAACGAAGTGGTTGAGATTGAAAAGCATAAAGCTGCAAATAATAGTGATTTATTTAGATTCATAATTCAATTTGGTTTACTGATTAACAACAAGCAATCTTCCCAACACGTCTTTCATGACGACCTCCTTCAAAATCGGTATCCAAAAATACCTCTATCATTTCCAGAAGTTCTTTTTCACTAACAAAACGTGCAGGTAAGGCAATGACGTTTGCGTTATTGTGCTGTCTAGAAAGTTCGGCAACGGTTTTATTCCAGCAAAGTGCCGCACGAATATCCTGATATTTGTTTGCAGTCATCGCAACACCATTACCTGAGCCACAAACCAAAATACCTTGCTCTACCTCTTTATCGACAATAGCCTTAGCAAAAGGATGCACATGATCAGGATAATCTACAGAACCAGAACCTTCCGTACCGAAATCCAAGACTTCATATCCACGGCTTTTTAATAGATCAAAAATTGATTTTCTAACCTCAAAGGCTGCATGATCACAAGCAAAAGCAATCTTTCTCATAATAGTTTTAATCTTGTTGTTTATAAAAAAGGCATTTCCCTCTAAGATGAAGGGGAAATGCCAATTTGATTATTTTATGTAATACTATTCAAAATTATTGATTCAATTGAGAATTATCATCTAGAATACGCTGTAGCTCGCTCGCATATTCATCGTCCTGTTTAGAACTCTTAACAGATTTGATAATATCATTCAATGTCTTCTGAGCAAGTAAGGCATCTCTTGAGAAACCATAATCCTCCAATCGTTCGAATTGAGATTCTGTCAACTCACCTCTTCTAATCATATAATCTGCCTGACTATTTATCTCGGCAGCCTCTAGAATCCCATTTGTTTTGAAGAAATCCAAATTATCAATAGTTTCTTCAGCAACAGCTTCAAGATAAGGTTTTGCAGCAGAATATTCTCCCATTTTCACCATTTGATCAGCTATCGCCACTTGATAATAATTATATTCAAAATTCATCTGGGGGAAGACTTCGAAATACTTCTGGCACATTTTCATCGCCTTTTCTTTCTGTCCTTCTGCTACTAGATTTGTAATCGTTCTCAACATTATAAAATGTAACGATTGTATACTCGGTCCATATGAAGTATTTACATGGGTATCCACCTTGTCAAAATTACCCCAACGGAACTTATTCATCACATTATCATAAGTCTTATCCGTATAAACTTTTCCAGCACCATACATTTCTCCATACAAATTGCTTTCGCTGTTTCCATTGAAGACAGGAACAATTCTTAAGCCTAATCCCTCCATTCTGGTAAACGGATTCAGACCAAACATTTTTTCTGGTCTACAGGTTACAGAGAAATAGATTGGTCGATCATTGATATTGGAAGAAATTACATCCAATAATGCCAACTCATCTTTAATTAGATAGGTTTTACTTTCTGGTAACTGAATTGGAATTCTAGATGTCACAGTAGTATCTGTAGGTAAAATAAGCCCATTCGCTAATGCTTTATTAGCATCAATATCTATGAATAATTTTCTGGTATTAAAGAAGGTCGCATAAGACGCTTGTTTATTATTCCTAAACAGATCCTGTCCAATCTGATTGGAAAGAACATCTGTTAATGACCTAGGAGAGTCCTGATTATTTGGATTATAATACGGAGTAGCATTTCTCAGTTGTCCTCTGTATTTCTCCTGTGGAATAGTAAACTTGATTGGGTCTGAATCATTAACCTTCCTTCTCAACTGACTAATATACCAATCCACAGCAATCAAGCTTAGGTTTACAACCCGAACATCGGTACGAATACCTTCGACCTCCTGCACATACCATAGCGGATAAGTATCATTATCACCGTAAGTGAAAATAATTGCGTTCGGCTCACAAGACTCCAGGAAGTTTACTGCATAATCACGTGCACCGGACTGATCCATTCTTGAATGGTCATCAAAATTCTGGAAGCCCATTACCAAAGGTGCAGTGACAATTACAGCAAAACCGATTACAGACGCTCCTGTACTTGCAATATTAACACGTTTCTTAAGTGCTTCAACAAGCGCCGGCACGGCCATACCTATCCAAATACAGAAGGTAAAGAAGGAACCAACTAATACATAATCCCTTTCTCTAGGCTCAGATGGAGGCTGGTTGGAATAGATAATAATTCCAATACCTGTTATCAAGAATAAGCCTAAAAGCCCAAGTGCCTCATTCGATCTATTTTTGAAGTGGAAGAATAAACCCACCAAACCAAAAATAAATGGAAGCATAAAATATTTATTTCTGTAAGGATCATTCTTCATACGTTCTGGCATATTATCCTCCGGATGCAGACGCATCTCATCGATAAGACCTATACCAGAATACCAATTACCATCACTTTCATCCCAATCGTAATATCCTTGATCACCTGTTTGTCGTCCAGAAAAATTCCACATGAAATATCTCCAATACATCCAGCCAACCTGATACCTCAAAAAGAAGCCTATATTTTCTGCAAGACTTGGCTTACCATCTATCTCATTCGATTTATAACCTCTCCATTGCTTGTACAATGATTTTCTACTAGCTTGCGTATCACTCATTCTAGGGAATAATCCCTTATCCTTTGAGTCATATACATAACTTGTCTTTTGGTCAACGATCTTATATTCATCACCAACCAAACCATAACGGTCTTCCTTGTTTAATTCTATTGGACTAGCCTTATAAGATGGCCCATATAATAAAGGACGCTCACCGTATTGCTCCCTATTCAGGTATGGAAGTAAACGGGTAACATCTGACGGCTGGTTCATATTTATCGGTGTGTTGGCATTTGCACGAACAACCACCACACCAACCGTAGAATAAGCAACTACAACCAACATGGCACTGACTACAATAGCCTCAAGAACCGGGTTACCCTTTTCTTTAGCTTTTTTCAATCCAAAGAATGAAAGTCCCGCTATGATCAAAATTACTGGAACAATACCAGAGTGCACACCTAGCCCCAGTGAGTTTACAGTAAATAGTTCGAACTTAAGCCATAAAGAAGGTATACCAACGATAATCAATTTCTGTATAAGGCCAATCGCAAGAGTACCCAAACCTGCTGCAACAAAGATACCTTTGATTGTGACTTTCTCTCTTCCTTTTAGATACACAAACACCGCCAAAGCAGGGAAAGTCAACAAACTTAATAAGTGAACCCCTATGGATAAACCAGCAGAGAATATGGAGAATATTAACCATCGGTTCGTATAGTTATCCTCTGATGGTAAGTAATACCATTTAATTAAAGCCCAAAAGGTCATTGCTGTGAAGAAAGTCGACATTGCATAAACTTCACCCTCAACTGCTGAAAACCAAATCGAGGTACTAAATGCAGTTGCTAAACCAGCTACAATACCGGCTCCTGCTAGAGACAATAATTGTCCATTATCAGGAGTTTGGTTCCTTCCCATAACAGCTAACTTCGATAGCATGATCGTTACCCAGGCAACAAATGCTGCTGTAAAAGCACCACAGATACCAGACATCAGATTCACCGCAAAAGCAATGTCAGCTGGATTGTCTGATAATGCATCTGCAATAATGGTAAAAATACGACCTACAAGAATGAATAAGGGTGCACCGGGAGGGTGAACAACTTCAAGCTTATAAGCTCCGGCAATAAACTCTCCACAATCCCACAAACTACCTGTACGTTCAACTGAAAAAAAGTAGACTATAAATGAGATGGCAAATACTAACCAACCTGTTAGGTTTGATACCTTCTTAAAATTCATTATTCAGTAATGGTTTTTTATTAAAAAAACAGCAAGTTCAAAACGCTAAAAGCATTGACCTTGTACACAAATGTAATAAATTAAAACTCGTGCGCTTAGTTTGATTGCTATTTATCAAAGTGAAATACTAACTTTGTGTAAAAAAATATGAAGATATTATTTTGGATCCTTGTATTCATGGTGATTTATCAATTCTTCATAAAACCTGCGAGAAGACCCGTTGAGCCTGAAAACAGGCCAAAAAGGGAGAAACCGGAAAAGAAACAAAAACTATCAGATTCACTTCCGGCTGAGGATATTGATTATGAAGAAATAGAATAAGCATGTATAAGATAAGTGACTTAATCCTTCACAAGGACAATCAATTATTGATTCTAAATAAGCCTGCTGGCTTGAGTGTACAAAGCGATCGTGCGGAAGAAAAAAGCTTGCAAGATCTTGCATCCATTTATTGCAAGTTCAATGTTCAGGCGCCACACAGACTGGATCGTCCTACTAGTGGAGTAGTTATCTTTGCTAAAAATAAAAAAGCCCTTCGCTTCATAAGCGAGAACTTCAAAGAAAGAAAGGTAAAAAAGACCTA
>OMKD01000088.1 GCA_900299495.1 Sphingobacteriales bacterium | reverse complement strand
GATTGCTCCCTTTATCTTTCCATTGATCATCAATGATTTTAGCAAAAGCTATCCGAATGTAAATTTTAAAATAACAGAAATGCCCACGGCAAAGATCATCAATAGTCTTCTCACAAGAGATCTTGATGTAGGCATTGTGTCAATACCACTCAAACATCCTGAGTTAGAAGAAATACACCTCTACAGTGAATCCTTTTTGATCTATGATAAAGGTAATGATAGAAGCTCCAAAACAGTGGAGATTAACACAATTGATGTAAACAGACTTTGGTTGCTGGAAGAAGGGCACTGTATGAAAAACCAAGTAGAACAGATATGTGGTCTGAGGCAAAAAAAACAAATTCACTCAAACCTTAGTTACAAATCGGGAAGTATTCCAACCCTCATGAAACTTGTCGATCACAATAATGGACTTACCCTGCTCCCTTATTTGTCCACTATTGATATGACGGAAGCACAAAAAAACTTCCTAAAATCCTTTAGTGACCCTGTACCAGCAAGAGAGGTAGGTCTTCTAATCCATAAGCATTTTGTCAAAAGAGATCTGCTAAACAAAATGAAGGAAGCAATAAAAAATAGAATCCATCCAATACTTTCCAAAGCTAAAAAGACTACTATATTCAATCCACTTGAGTAAAGAATAATAAAAAAGATAAATAATAGTGTAAGACTGATTTTTTTAAAAAAAACAAGCTCTAAATGCAACAATGTTGCATTAATAATGTTATATTTGAGCTCGTACACACGCAGTGTTCATTTTTATACTGTTTAAATATTTATTAATCATGAGATCATACTCACTATTATTCTTCTCTACTCTATTTTTAGCAATTACTTGCTTTACTTCTTGTTCAAATGATGACGATGTAATGGTTCCGGAAGAGGAAGAATTCATCAACCAAGCAATCTATACACTTACTGCTCAGAATGACCCTACGGATATTGTAGTATTTACTTTTCTAGATGCAGATGGAGAAGGTGGTCTTGATGGTATTTCTACAACTCTTGGAACTCTAAAAGCTGGAACTACATACAATGGTGTTGCCACTTTCGCTAACACAATCGATGGTGAAGATATTACTGAAGAAATTGCAGAAGAAGACGAAGAACATCAAATTTTCTTCCAAACAACTGTTGCAGGTTTAACTTTTGCATACACAGACCAAGATCCAATGGGTAATCCAATTGGTCTTACAACAACAGCAACTACTGATGCTGCCGGAACTGGGACAATAACAATCACGCTTAGACACGAGCCTGCTAAAGGTGCAAGCGGAGTATCAGATGGTGACATCACAAATGCTGGTGGTGAAACTGATATCGAAGTAACTTTTGATGTAACTGTAGAGTAATTTCCACGGTACAAATATTAAGATATAACAGTGATAATAAAAGATTATTCTTTTAGTAAACTGGTAAAGACGTAAGTTTTGAAGTAAATGTTAATTAGATCTATTTGCCTATTTCTTATCCTAAGTACCAATTTATTTGCTCAGGATTGTAACTTGACAATTCAAGGTAGAATCATTGATAATAATGAAGGTACAGAACTAGAATATGCAAACGTCTATATTAATGAATTAAGCCAAGGTTGTGTATCTGACAGCCTTGGTTATTTTTTTATAGACAATCTATGTCCAAATAATTACCATCTGACAATCAGTCACGTGGGTTGTGCTGACGTAAATTATTTCATTACACTTACTAAAGACACCATCCTAAGCATCAATCTAAAGCACAATGATCAAGTACTGGACGATGTCTTAATCATTGGAAAAGCACTTTCTGACGATAGTCAGATCAAGCATTCCATCAATGAAACCTCCATTCAGGATCATGCACTCACTTTACTTGCAGATCTAACTGCAGATATACCCGGCGTATCTTCTTTGAAAACAGGCTATGGTGTATCCAAACCGATCATTCAAGGTAATTATGGGAATCGGGTAAATATTCTGAATAATGGCATCCCCTTAGCTGGGCAAAAATGGGGAACAGATCATGCTCCAGAAATCGATCCGCTTACAGCTTCCTCCTTGAATGTAATTAAAGGAGCCAGTGCCCTTGAGCACTTAGGGTCAAATCTTGGTGGAGTTATATTAATTGAGCACGAATTATCGACCACCGATCCTCATTTACATGGATTTGCAGGTTATTCCTTTGAAACAAATGGTAGAGGACACAGCCTATCTACCATGCTCAAAAGAGGTACTGAAAAATCTAAATGGAGATTTACATCGTCTGCAAAAAAAGGAGGAGATAAAAGGGCACCGAATTACTTCTTAAACAATACTGGTTTCCAGGAAATTAATGCTTCCTTGCTACATAAAAGGGTCCTTAATAGTCAATGGAACGCTGAACTATTCGCGAGCTCTTATAATACAGAAATTGGAATACTTAGAGGTGGACACATAGGTAATCTTACTGACCTCAACCAAGCTTTTGATCGAGAGGTACCTTTTTTCACTGAAGAAGAATTCAGTTATGCTATTGAAGCGCCAAGGCAAGTTGTCAATCACAATTTGGCAAAATTAAAACTCAATTATACTGACAATTATAAGCACTCATTAAATCTAAGTGGGGCAGCTCAATTCAACTTTAGAAAGGAGTATGATGTTCGAAGAGGTAATCGAACAACAATTCCATCTATGAATGTTAATAAGTTCTCCTTCTTTTCGGAGATCAAACATAAGTGGATTCTCAACAAAAACACCATCCTTAAATCCGGTGTACAAAACCTTTCCGCAAAAATCAAAAATGATTTCGACACAGGAATTCTACCTATCATCCCAAACCACATAAGTAATGAAACAGGCCTGTTTTCCATTTTGAATTACCAATACAAAAAGCATGATTTTGAACTGGGAATCAGATACGATCACACCTATTATGACGTAAAATATATTACAACAGAGCTTCCTCGCGTATTTGTTGATACTATTCATACTTACAGTAATGCCAGTGGTCTGTTTGTATGGAACACCCAAGTAGGCAAACAATCCGTTTTCAACTTAAGTATTGGACTAGCCTCAAGAGCACCTGCTATCAATGAACTTTTTAGTAATGGCGTCCATCAGGGTGTAAGTGGCTATGAGAAAGGCGATACAGATTTATTTCCCGAAAGATCGATAAAAACATCAGCAACGTTTAGAACAGAGTCTGATAAATTCTATCAATTTGAGGTAAATGCTTACCACCAACAAGTTGATAATTATATACTTCTTGTTCCGCAATTCGATGTTATAGCCACCATCAGAGGAATATTCCCTGTGTTTAGATATGAACAGAAAGATGTCAATATATACGGACTTGACTTTAGTTCAAGGTTAAACCTAAGCAAGCATATTCACTCCAACTTTTCAGCAAGTTTTATAAAAGGAATTGAAGTGGAGGTAAACAGGCCCTTGATTAATTTGCCTTCAAATAATTTCAAACTTGACTTAGAATACGAGCGTAAAGAAGACGTTTCTGTTTTGGGGCTTAAATTTGACAACATCAATTTCAGTCTAGAAGGAACTTATACTGCAAAACAATTCTTAATAAATGAGGAATTGGATTATCTTCCAGCTCCGGATGCTTATTTTTTATTGAATGCTAATTTCGCTGCAGAAAAAAAACTAGAGCATAATACTATCCGATGTTTTGGCTCAATAAGTAATCTATTGAACACAGAATACAGAGATTATTTAAACAGACAACGCTATTTTGCAGATGAAACCGGCATCAATGTAACTCTAGGACTTCGTGTCAATTTTTAAAAAATAGATCAATGAAGGATCAGCTCAAGAAATATAAGTTAAAGCATACCCCAATCAGAGAAGAATTATTAAAATTACTCTCCGAATCTCAGCATGCTATTCCTTTCGCCGAATTACAGGAGAAACTAAAAGGCTTTGACAGAGCAACTGTCTATAGAAGTCTGACTACCTTCACGCAAAAGGGAATCATCCACAAAATAACCAATGAAGATGGTGCTATCTTCTATGCAAACTGTAAAAGCGAGTGTGGAGAACATGGACATACGCATGATCACATTCATTTTGAATGCAATTCCTGTAAAAATATAGAGTGTCTTGATCTTTCAACGGATTTGAATATCAACCTGAATGGATATCAGATTAAAGAGACTCAGATCAATGTACGAGGATTATGCCCAAGCTGTTCTTGATTTTTTGATTTCCGTTTTTTCCAGGGTGCATCTTTTTTCCAGTCACCAGCCATAATACAGCCGTAAGGGAGAATCTCATCAACCACCTCTCCTAAGCCAAATCGCTGCATCTGATCTTTCACAGCTTGCGCGTTTTTATACGCACCAGGAAGCTCAGAGACATCGATGTTGCCAGAGTAAAATCGGATATCCAATCCTTTTGTCTCTCGTCTAAATACTTCTTCGTTTGATTGGCCATCTAACTTACGCTTGTGCGCAGAACGACTGACATTTCTTCCTGCCCCATGTGGTGCAAAACCAAGATTAGATGCACTCTCAGTGCCTTTAACCACCAAAATTGGCTCCGCCATATTCAAGGGAATCAATCGAAGACCTTCTTTAGAATCTGGCACAAACTCATCTAGCAAAGGCGTTGCACCTTTTGCATGATAGAATAAGTCCCCACGTTTAAACACAAAATTATGTTCATTCCAAAATCGATCTTTCAAAACCGTTTGCAATTGATCCAGCGTTGCATCATGAATGGAGGAATGATTAAGCTTTGTCCAAGCTCTAACCAATTGGAGTGCCTCCCAATAGGCCTGACCAAGTTCTGTATCATAAGGAATCCAAGCATTTGCTTTTAGTGTCTTAGGTGCTACCTCCGATCGGTAGTGCTCTGCCACTTTCATACCTTCCTTAAACAATCTTGCTCCAACCCCACGACTACCATGATGAGTGACCAAATATGTTTCCCCAGTATTCTGAGATTGACCAACATATAAAAAGTGATTTCCATCACCCTGTGTCCCTAAATGGGTTTTTGCCATATGCATACTAGTATCTGACTTCAAGAAATAGTTGGAGGCCATCTTTTCTAATAGTTCTTCCTGTATTGGAAACAATTCCTTACGACCTCCAGGACCAAAGTGCGTAACCCCATGTGCTGCGTCTAATACTTGTTTAGGATCTACTATTCCAAAATTCGTTGCCATCACGGAACAGCATATATCTGCAGAATGCATGTTAGGATGTATAGCATTCTTTGCAACAGCAACCCCGCCAACAGGAATCTGCCCATTGCTTCCAGTAGGACAGGCATCTGGCATAACCGCTCCATTCACTATTGTAGGGGTATACATTAAGGTTTCCATCGATTGAAAAACCTTTTCCATATTCACTAACTCTTCTTCGCTCTCAGCATCAATATTCTTAAAAAACGGAACAGACTTAGCATGCGGCTCAATCTCTTTAGGCATCATGGATAAAGCATACGCTTTCAGAGCCTCTCCTTCTAATCCATGTATGTTTGCGTATTCAATAATGGCAGAATACCATTTTCCCTGCTTTATCCCTAAGGCAATTAAATCCTTCCCACTAATCATATGCTTCAATATCCTTTTACAACTGAAACCTCGTTCAATAAGGCCTCGTTATTCATTATCCTTCTATAATTATCTACTATCTGTGTAAGGGCTGTTTTACTATTTGTTACAGCTGCCACATGCGGACTAATCTGAATCCCCTGATAGGCCCAAAACGGATGCTCCTTGGGTAAAGGCTCTTTTCGGAAGACATCCAGATAAGCTCCAGAAAGCTTTTCGGACTCCAAAGCCTTCAACAAATCATGCTCCATCAAATGTCCACCTCGGCCAACATTGATGAAAAATGCACCATGTTTGCACGTATCAAAAAAAGCAGTATTGTAGAAGCCTTCTGTGGAAGTGGTAAGTGGTAAAATATTAATGATATAATCTGCTGTAGAAACCGCTCTTTCCAAGCCTTCTTCCCCCGAAAAACAAGAGACCTTATTCAGTTGCTTAGGAGAATTAGCAAAACCGTTTACTTTGAATCCGAGCTCCGCAAAAGAACTTGCGAGTTCAGAACCGATCTTTCCCAAACCAAGTACGGCTACAGTCACCTCATTAATACGCTGATATCCGATAGGATTCCAATTCTTTGTACCTTTATCACTTAAATAAGTGGATAAGTTTTTCATTTGAGCCAGCACAACAGCCAATGAAAATTCAAACATATCTCGACTCAAGGCAGGATCCACAATGCGTGCGATTTTTACCGATAAAGACATAGGATCCAAATCCAATAAATGGTCTACACCAGCGCCTACGGACTGAATCAATTTCAAATTAGGATAATCCAAAAGCAGGTCTTTCTGTGGATACCAGCACAAAGCCACTCCAACCTTTGAGGAATCCGGAACATCTCCATCCTTATAGACACCTATATTCGGCAAGGCTTGTCGAAGCGCCTTTAACCAACTGTCCTCACTTTTGTTGCTAAAGCAAATAACTATATCCATAAAAATTGATTTGTATAGTTACTAAACTAAGGCAAAAATATCAGAAAGTAGTCCTCTTGCTGTTAGTTCAACTCCTGCTCCAGCACCCGAGATACAAATAGGTCTTTCACCATAAGCTTCAGTAAATATTTCAAATCCTGTATCTGTGCCACTCAAGTTTGCAAGAACAGATCGCTTATCCAGAGTTTGCACACCCACGCGAATTTTAATTGGCCTATTTTGATCAAGGATAATATCCGCTGAATATACAAGTGCTTCATCACTTGCCGCTCGATTAAATAACTGTTCAATTGATTCATCTAAATCACCGAGTACATCCATAAAATCTTCCAAACCTAGGTTTTTAAATCTTTCAGGAAATAAGGATTCAATACTGATGTCTTCCAAGTTGAGTTTGTGCCCCATAATTCTAGCCAAAACCAACAACTTTCTGGCAACATCATTCCCAGAAAGATCTTCTCTTGGGTCCGGTTCAGTAAAACCTTTTTCCCTTGCAGATCTTACGCTCTCGCTAAAAGAACACCCGCTTTGTATCTGTGTGAAAATATAATTCAATGAGCCGGAAAAAGTACCCCGAATCCGGCTAATACGATCACCGGAATCCTGAATCTGATATATGGTTTGAATGATTGGAAGTGCTGCGCCAACATTTGTTTCAAACTTGAATGACTGGCCTGTTTTATTTAAGATTTTCTGCAGTTCATCATATTGAAACTGCTCACCTGTATTAGCAATCTTGTTAGCGGCTACAATATCGAAACCAGCTTGTATAATATCAGCATAACTATCCGCTAATGATTGACTTGCAGAGGCATCTACAAAGATCAGATTCTCGAACTCAAAATGCTTTGAATACGCAAACAACAGATCCAAAGAAGAAGCACTTTCTACGCCCCTTTTTAATTTATGCCTCCAATTTTTTGAAACTCCATTCTTGTTCAGTAATACCTGTTTGGAATTTGCTACTGCAAAAATATTAAAGCGTACTTCTTTGTTAGTAATAAATGTATCCCAAGATTCAAGGATTATATCAATGAGCTTTGAACCTACATTCCCTGCTCCCCATACCGCTATATTATAGGTAGACACCTGCTGATTTTGAATCGTCTCCAGTATCCGTTGTACCCGATTATGATCATCCAGATTGACTTTAAGTAAATATGCTTTTTGGGTATTACTCCAGACCAGAGAGTATATATGAACCTTATTTGCTAATAATTCCTTTAAGCTAAGATTAAGGTTTTGTTCTTTAATCACAAAACCACTCAGTACAATATCTGAAGACTGCTTGGTTTTGAGATTCTTATACGGTAAGCTTAGATCGGAATGATAACTTCCTATTGAATTTAGTGCTCTGCTTTTCATTGTTTTTAAAGATTTGTTTTAAGTAATTAGTGATTTGTTTGTATTCGATTAAAAATGCATCGTGGCCATCTTCAGAGCTTACCTCGAAGTATTTGCTGTCCACACCGTTCTTCTTTAATAATTTATCAGTCTTGATATTTTCGTTTGGTGTGAAAAATATATCTGAACTAATCCCTACTTGCACAATCTTGGTTTCCAGGTTTTGAATGCAATCTTCAAATGATCCCCTACCCTTTGTGATATCATGATTCTTCAATAAATGATTCATCAATAAGTAGGCATGCAACTTGAATCGTTTGTTCAATTTCTCCCCATGCGCATCCAACCAACTGATCACATCGAAGGTATCTGCTTTCCTTGTCGATTTGCGATTAAAACGCTGATTGAAAGCTTGAGAGGTTCGGTAAAATAGCATAGCCATTTTCCTAGCATCTTGTATAGGTTGTGAAGAATTTAGTAAGATATTCTCCTGTATATGACAATGACCAATCATCCAGTCTGTGGACTTCCAATCACTTGCCAAAGGGATCAGATAGGTACTCAGCTTAGGTTCCTCGATGACCATCTCCCAGGCTATTGCTCCGCCCAAAGAGCCGCCAAGTATGGCATGAAGTTTATGTATACCCAAATGTTTAAGACCCAGTATAAATAATCTGGCAATATCCCTGATCTCAAAATCCTTATAGTTCTTGATCAGATAACCATCATAACCATTCCCGGGAATATTAAAAGCAATAACAGTGTATCGATCTGTATCCAGTAGTTTATCTGGCCCCACCAGATCCTTACACCAACCCTTGGATTTACTGTTCAGGTCAGAATTGCCTGTCAATGCATGATTTACAAGTATCACTGGTGCTGTATGAATAGGTCGTCCAAAAACCTGGTAAGAGAGTCCCACCTGAACATAGTGGGCACCTCCTACACATCGGAAATTCTGAATAGCTACTTTTTCTAATTGACTCATGTGCGCTTAAATTTTTAGCCTTATTTAGTATTCAAATGAACAGTCTTCTCAAGCGCGGTTTTGATATCAGCAATCAGATCCTCTGTATCTTCCAATCCAACAGAAAGTCTTATCAAATCCTGAGATACCCCTGTAGAGCGCTGTTGCTCTTCATTGAGCTGCTGATGCGTTGTACTGGCTGGATGTATAATCAAAGATTTACTGTCTCCTATATTGGCAAGTAAAGAGAAAATCTGCGTAGCATCTGTAAAGGCTTTGGCTGCCTCGAAGCCACCTTTTAAACCAAAGGTTACAATACCACTCTGCCCTTTGGATAAGTATGCTTTAGCTAATCCATTATACTTACTGCTCTCCAATCCCGGGTAATTCACCCACGCTACTTCGGGTCTTGATTCCAAAAAGGTTGCGATTTCCAATGCATTTTTGGAGTGCTGCTTAATACGTACTTCAAGCGTTTCTAAACCCTGTATTAGCTGAAAGGCATTGTACGGACTTAGGGCACCTCCTAAATCTCTGAGTCCCTCAATACGTAGCTTAGCAAGGAATGAAAGATTCCCTAAAGCCTCGTAATATTTCAGTCCATGATAACCTTTTGAAGGTTCTGTAAATTCAGGGAACTTGCCATTTGACCAATCAAAGGTTCCAGAGTCAATGACTACCCCACCCAGAGAACTACCTTGGCCTCCAATAAACTTTGTTAGTGAATGAATGACGATATGTGCACCATATTCAATTGGATTTAATAAAGAAGGTGTGGCTATTGTATTATCTACAATTAAAGGAATACCGTACTTGTCAGCGATTTTTGCAATAGCCTTTAAATCCAATACATCCAACTTTGGGTTACCCAATGACTCCACATAAATAGCCTTTGTATTTTCCTGAATAGAGTGCTCAAATTGCTCAACTATGTCTGCATTTACAAAACTGGTTTCAATACCATATCTTCTCAAGGTGACATTCAATAAATTGAAGGTCCCACCATACAGACTACTTGAAGAAACGATGTGGTCTCCTGATTTAAAAAGGGTTAAAAAGGTAGTGGCTATAGCTGCTGTCCCGGAAGCAAATACAACTGATCCAATTCCTCCTTCTACCGCAGCCAATCTTTTTTCAAGAATGTCATTGGTAGGGTTGTTTAAACGGGTATAGATAAAGCCAAATTCCTTAAGACCAAAGAGGTCAGCAGCATGATCTGTATCGTTAAACACATAGGATGTTGACTGATAAATTGGAACAGCTCGTGTTCCTTCTGTAAGATTAGTGTCGTGTCCGGCATGAAGCGCATTTGTTGCTTTTTTAAAATTGCTCATGATTAATATGATTTATAGTTAAAAAAAATCCCCTTTAGTATTGTATTACTAAAGAGGATTGTGAATGAATGAATTAATCTATCTTTTACTCCTAATAGTAATACGAGGGTCGCAGGCATGCCATACACATAACCATACACATCATCATACAACAACACATTAGAGAATAAAACATAAATTGAATTTTTAGAAATAAAAAAAGGCCTTCGCAAATCATGCAAAGGCCTTCTATATTTTTAATCTAACTATTTAATCAAATACAAAAGTAAGGCCTTGCATGTTTAGACATACAACAACACATACACATCATATTTGAAGAATAATTAAACATAATTTTTTTGTTCTACTTCAAACTTAAAACTTGTTTTCAACAAAAGCAAGTTGAATTAAATAAATTTGAATTTTTAATCCACCTAGTATTCAAAATGTAATATATCATCCATTTCTCAAATTATACTCAGAGAAAAAAAGCGCATAGTAATTGAATACTATGCGCTTAGAATGAGTGATTTCATTGCTATTTTTTGATCTCGTGTTTGATCTAATTTTTCTTCTTGAAATCAATACCTGTCTAATACTAAAGAGACAAATATAAATAATTATATAACTAAAAATTTAATCTTAAATTAATAATTTATCCACCATCCATATAAGTCTCTCTGGTTTAATCAATTACGACTAATCTAAAACTTGACACTTCCTGCTCATTCCTTAATTGAGCTACATACACACCAGGATAAATAGCAGGAATTTGAACAGTATTGGAATAATACATTTGCTGCTTAAAAACTTGTCGACCACTCTGATCAATAAACGTTATCTCATCGTATGTAAGTGGGGAATCAATGGTAATTATTGAACCTGGCATTGCGGGATTTGGAAAAACATTAACAATCTTAGTACTTATATCTTTAGTGGAGCTTGGTATATCTGATCGGTACATCTCTTCATAACCACCTGCCAAATAAGTAAGATTACCTGCGTGATTTATACTAGAAACTATATATTCTGGCAGATCCAATTCAAGTGACCAATTAGCACCACCATCAATTGTCTTATAAATTTTAGAACCCTCATAATCTCCAATAGAGATAAAGCCCTCGTCAGGATTTTTAAATTCAATTCCGAGTAAACCTGTATCCTCGTTAAGCTCTGGATAAGCTACTGTATCCCAAGTCATCCCCATATCCGTAGAAATATAGTAATGGTGATAAGTATCCTCTACCACTATAGGAGCAAAGGGAGTTGCAATCACAAAATTTTCATTGATCATTTGAACATCACTTACTACACTGTATTGCCTATTTAGCATCGTACCCTGCCAGTTTTCACCACCATCGTTTGTACAAAACATTCCACCCATGTATGCAAAAGTTCCATCAAATAAACCAATAACTCCATTTTGGTCATCAATAAAATCCAAACTCTCAATATAGTAAGGAGTTCCATAGTTTGTCCAACTGACTCCACCATCTAGCGATTTAAATAAATATGTTCCAGCAGCCATGAAGATAACATCGTCATTCACTGTATTTAACACAGGTGCTCCGCCTGTGTAATTTAAAGGAGTAATATCTTCCCAAGTGGCTCCATTATCTAAAGTTCTTAGGATAGCTGTAGGATATGGAGACAAAGCCCAATCTGTAAAAGCTATGATTCCTTTGTCCTCAGCATAAAAGTCAATAGCGCGCAATGTATTTAGACTTAATGTATCCGGTATACTCATAAGATTCCAGGAAAGACCAGCATCTTTGGTCTGTGCTAAATGTCTTCCATCCAAATTATGAATAAAATGTCCATAGCCTATTGTCTCTGAAACCATGTCCAAATCAACAAGCGAGTTACCTTCTCCAACAGGCAATGAATGCCACTGTGCGTGAATAGTAGAACTAAATATAAACGCGACAAAAAATAATCTAACATGCATCTTCATAGTACTTCGTTTGATTTGATACAAATAAAGTTTCTATTCTGAAGTTCCTATTAGAAATTTCCTCCCTTTTATTGTGAATTTCGGAACAGGTGTGGCCATGACATTATAAATCAGTGCTTTGCCTAATTTCAGCAAATCACTAAACACCTTTAGACACCTAACTTTGATAACTTCTCCTGTATCTCTCCTGGTGTCTGCCCTGTTCGCCTTTTAACAAAAGCATTGAAACTGGAGGGAGAGTCAAAACCCAAATCATAAGCAATTTCTTTATGGCTTAATGCTGCATGTAGTAATTGCCTCTTGATTTCTGTAATCAGTTTATCATGGATAATATTCAGTGTTGTCCCTCCAAGATGTTTTTTACATAATCCCGTAAGTTGTTTCTCGCTTATGTGAAGCTGTTCAGCATAGAAGCTGACTTTGTGATGATTCTTGATTTCTTTATCCAATAGATTTAGGAAGTCTGTAAATACAGCCGACTTTTTAGTAGTGCTTTCATCATCCATAACCTGCCTAAGCAAGTTAAATAAGATACTTTGGAGTATTGAAAGCTGTGTTTCCTCCGCAAAAGCACCTCTGTGATTTTTTCGGATTAGTTCGATCAAGGTTTTTACCTCTGTAAATTGCTTCTCATCTTCTTCAAATAGTAAAGCCGGTTTGTTGAACCACAAATGTTCATTAACTAAACCATTTAATCGCTCCGAAATCAAAGCGCTAGAGCTGAATTGAACAACATCTCCAAAAGATCCAGGTGCGCGATTCAATAAATGAATTTGTTTTGGACAAATAATAAAACAGGAATGCGATTTCACCTCATAGTTCTCGAAGTCAATTAGATTCTCTCCACCACCACCTTCGAATAGCATCAGTTCAAAATAGCTGTGCCTATGCTTTTTGGTATAATCATAGTGATTCTTATGTTCAATATCTTTCAATTGAATCAAGGACTCAGAAAAATTTAAACCATGTACTTTTATTGGATCTGATCCCGACATAAGCATCTAGTATTTAGTTGGACCTACTTTTCTTGTGAAATCTATTCATCCATTCCTCGTCTGGCAATTTACTCTTCACCAAAGCAACCGCCAACCATCTAAACCAAAGGTAAACCAGAAAAGGATAAAAAACCACACTCCAAAAATTGAACCCCCATGCTGCTTTAAAGTCAAAATGATGCATATGCATGACCGCTCTGGTCAGTCCACACCCTGAACAGTTAATCCCAAATAAGAACCTGGACGGACAAAGAATAAGACCTCCTTCATCAAAGAAATCAGCGGGTAGGATCCAAAGAACAATTGGAAATACAAGAAGTGTAAGCACCCAAATCCGATATCTTTTTGTGATTGTCATTCCGAAAAATGATAAAAAAAAACAGAAAGCCACACATAGCTTTCTGTTTTTTTAATAAATCATGAGTTAACGCAAGAAATTAGCAGCAATCAAATCTGCATAGGAACCTCCATTAGTAGTACTCTGGATGCTGTTTTAGAATGAAAATCGAATTGATCAACATTCCATATCCCATACCCATCTCTTGTATTCAAGCCCTGATCACCGATTGCTACATCTCCTTCAAGCACGAAAGCATAAACTCCATTGCCTTCTTTCTTTAGCTCATAGCATGTACTTTCTCCCGCATCAAATTCACCAATATGAAACCAAGCGTCCTGATGTATCCAAACCCCTTGATCTGTAGGATTTGGAGAGAGCACTTGACTAAATGTATTTTTCGTTAGGATATCCTTTATCGCAATCTGATCATAACGAGGTTCAACTTGTTTTTCCCTTGGGAACACCCAAATCTGAAGAAACTTTACTTCGGCATCCTGTTTACGGTTGAACTCACTGTGAAAAATACCAGTACCAGCACTCATTACCTGAATATCTCCCTCGCGAATCACAGATACATTGCCAATACTATCTTTATGCTCCAGATCACCAGACAAAGGAATTGAAATGATCTCCATATTATCATGTGGATGCTTCCCAAAACCTCTTGCAGGAGCCACTGTATCATCATTCAAAACTCTAAGTACCCCAAAATGCATGCGCTCCGGATTATAATAGTTCGCAAAACTAAAACTATGCTTTGAATCTAACCAGCCATGATTTGCATGACCTCTTGTGTTTGCTTTGTGCAGAATTGTATTCATTGTCTTAAATTCTTTTCCCGGAATATGATTGAATCCAACCTGATCCATCAGCTTATCATAGGTTGAGACATTGGAAGACGCTTTAGCTCTTTTCATTCCGATCATTCCTGCTATACCAGCAAAAATAGACCCTCTTAAAAATTCTTTTCTCTTCATATCCAGCAATTTAAAATATTCGTAATTACAAATAAAAAACAATTTACCTTATACAAAGTTTAATTGCAAGGTTTCTACATCAAAAAACCATTTTCGGCCTGAATTGGTTGAGGAATATTAGAATCATTGATCATTTCCCTTAAATCAATTTCAATACCTCGAGCAATGGATGTAATCGGAACATCATTATAAGTACCTTCAAAAGGATTTTCAGAATAATCTCCTATTTTCTCCATCAAGAAGAAGATCCATATAATCAAAGCAGCAATAGGAGGACATAACCAATAGGTCCAATTATCAACTGAATCTTTAAAAATATCTAATAAGCCCATAGGCACAAATATGCAGAATAATAGAGTCAACCATAGAGCGGTTGATGCATATTGTCTGGGAAACGGAAAATTCTTTATACGTTCAGACTTCCCCTGGTCTTCATAAAATGACACTACCAGTTGATGAAATTCCATATGCCTGAAGTCTTCAAAGTAATTTTCATCCTTAAGCTGCTGGAGCCGCTCACTTTGAATGCGCATGATTTGGGTAGCCAGATTTGACTTTCCCTCAAGCTGGTTTCTGTCAGATTCACTAAGATAATTTGCCAATTCTCCACCCAGCTTTTTACTATAATTCTCGCATACGGTAGGCAGATACAGTTTATTTAATCGCTCCCCTACATGCTCCCAGGGACGACTCAATCGTAACTGATGACGCAAAGCAGTCATCCAGGCAATATGCCTATAGATTAATTCTTTTTGAACAGAGGCCGCATCGTCTCCCTGCACGAAGGCTACAACCGCTGCTGCAAAGGAACGACTATTATTTACTATACTCCCCCAAATCTTTCTAGCCTCCCAGGTTCGGTCATAAGAGCTGTTATTCTTAAAGCCTAAATAAAAAGCTACGGCAATACCTATTATGCTAATCGGCTGCCAGGGAATTGCAAGTCTTATTTCAAAATATGCTAAAGCAAAAATTATTCCTGCATACAATAATCCGAAAATAAAAGGCCATTTCGACCAATTCATGGTCATCCAAAATCCATAATTTCTCTTTATGTACATATGCTGCTCGTTTTAATAATTCCGAACTATTCTATCAATAGTAAATTACTAAAAAAAGGAATTCTTGAAGACTCCATACAGACTATTCGAAACCTAAAAACTGAAGTTTTAACATTAGCTTACAATTATTGGAAATCATGTTTTGCTTGGATACTAATTCAATTTTGAAATTATCTTACTGTAATCCGCTTTAGTATCCGCTGAATTAAAATAAATCGCTGGTCGCTCTTCAGCCAAAATCCGTATGAAATCCGATCTTGATTTATCCAAAAACAGTTTTACACGCTCATCAGAATCTGTTGTAAAATACCCAACAAGTTTGCTGCCTATCGCAGAGCCATTAACACGCATTTTCAAATCGGGGATTGAATTCGTTAATTCAACGCTTGTAATGGATTCTAATGGAATTTCTTCGCCATACATTCCACTTATCTTCAACACATTATTTTCTATAGACAGCTCATTACCTGCTGTTGAATAAACAAACATAGCTCCTACTATCAAGGAAAGAAAAATCAAGATCCCAGCATATAACGGTGCTCGCTTTCTTTCCTTTTCACTATTGTAGTCTTTAGTCTTATAAATAAAGTAGGCATAGGCAAGAAGTGGATATATACCCAATAAGAAGACCATCATCTCCTCATTCCCAAAGCTGTCGATTAAAAAAGATGAACCAGCCATGGTTAACCCTAAAAACCAATGAAAGGATTTGAACTCTGAAAGATAGCCAGTAAGATCAAATGACTGCCGTTCCTCAGGGCTCATAGCTCTGTATGTGGACAGTAAGGTCTTTGCATTACCCTCATTGATGATATAACCAATGAAAACAAAAAGGACAGCCATGCCTAAAGCTACATATAACATTTTCTGTATGATTAATTTAAGTGATCGAAATTACTATCAATAATATAAGTGATAGTCTAGGGAAATACGCCATCCTTCGACCAACCCTATTAAAATTCATACCAATAAAAAACGGTGACCCTTGGTCACCGCTCCTTTTGATTATTTTTTCACAATTCTTTCCGTATACTGGGCTTCCTTTGATTGTACATTTACGAAGTAAATGCCAGGAATGATGTCTGAAAGATCGATGCTCCTGCTATTTGTATTTTGCTGTTGCTCTACATCAATAATGACGCTTCCTTTTGAATCAATAATCCTTATGTGTTCGATAGATGCATTACCTTCAATGAATACCTCATCAAATACTACTGTTGGATATATATTAATCGAATTATTGGTTATTTGAGTGGTAGAAACAAAATCACAATCCTGAACCACCTGACAGTTCATGTATCCATAACTATCCACCAAGGTCAGTACCTGTTGTTGTTCATCAAAATCGACACATACGCCTTTCATATCTGCGTTACCAGAAAAATCCAAGGTAGACAATACACTTCCATTCCTGATGATCAAATATTCTAACTCATTTGAAGAACAATCCAGATGTTGCATTCCAAAGTTGGTACTTAGGTCCAATTCCATCATTAAGTTTTGTGAACAATTAAGAAATGCCAGCTCTGAAAGTTCAGATACCTCCAATGCTGAAAGTAAATTCATAGAGCAATTTAAATCCAGAAGATTATTTAACATGCTTACATCTAAATCATTCAATAAATTAGACGAACAATTCAAAAAACTAATGTTTTCATTAGCACTCAAATCAAGATCTAACAGTGAATTGTCCGAACAATCTAATATGCTTAACATTGGATTTCCTGAAAGGTCCAAATCACCAAGCAAATTAACCTGACATTCAAGTGTAAACAACATAGGCATGTTTATTAAATCCAATTCATTCAGATTATTAGTACTACATTTAAGACTATTTAATTTAGGATGATTACTTAAGTTCAGCTCAATCAAGCCATTTCTGCTACAATCTAATTTTTCAAGATCAATTGCAGCATTAAGGATAAGCGTATCGATAGAATTATCCTGACAGAATACATGATCAAGTTGATCATGATCCTCGATTTCAAGCGAAGCAAGCAAGTTTGAAGAACAGTCCAAATACTCTAAATCAGGATTTGCGGCTAAATCCAATAAATCAATATTATTTTCTGAACAGATCAAAAACTCAAGTTTTGCATTATTCTCTAGGACAATTGCATCAATTTCATTATTGCTACAATCAAAAGCTTCTAATTGCCAAAGATTGGATACCTCAATATAATCAAGGCTATTACTGTGGCAGGAAACAACCTTTAGCTTTGGACTATCGCCCAATGAAATATCAGTCAGATTATTCTGAGAACAATTCAAAAATTCAAGCTCAGGAGCAAGTTCCAGTTCACTGATTGAATTACCTTGGCATTCTAATGATAGTAAATTGAGATTATTGGAAACATCTAATGATGTAAGGTTATTGTCGATCAATTTTAAATTGACCAGATTGGAAAAATATTGGATACCCTCAACGGTTTCTATATTTAGACCATTGGATTGAAGCGCAAAAATATCCTTGGCCTCACTTTCCTGAAGCTCACCATCACTATTCAGATCAAAGCCTTTAGTTAGAATATCGTTTTTAAATGGAGCATCTGGAATATTGACTATTGGGTCATTCACCATCATTCCATTTCCTACCACTACTAATCCAAGTCCAAGACTAATTTGCTGTACATTAAGATCCTTGTCCGTGATCTCTACACTTGTTGGAGATCCAGTTAAATATACAGGTACTGTTATATTGTCCGTAAGGACATCAAAACATACCTCAAAGATCACCTCATTGGGCTCAAGGTCATAGCCATTAACAAGATCATCAGCAAGCCAGGAAAAAGTAACATAACCCGGAATATGGTTAGAAAAGCTATTGACTGGAGGATCTTGTGAAAGGTTGAAATTTTGGATACCAGTATATGCTAAATGCTCTTCAAAATAATCAATCGTAAAT
Source organism: Sphingobacteriales bacterium (assembly GCA_900299495.1). Classification (GTDB taxonomy): domain Bacteria; phylum Bacteroidota; class Bacteroidia; order Chitinophagales; family Saprospiraceae; genus AM-2324. The sequence goes on along the minus strand of OMKD01000088.1, from coordinate 10,841 downwards.
TGAGCAGTTAGCATATTTGAGATATCTTCAGTCTTAAGATCCAAACAAATGTTATCTCCAACATTTGCTTGTTTTGTACCTACACTCAAAGACTGTGCATTAAATAAAACTGGGACAGATCCTAAGAAGAGGATCAGGGATAATAACCTTTTCATCATGAGATTTTATAAATAAAAAATAAGTATAAGCGATATCAAATCTTTTATACTAATGCTGGATACGAAGATATTTTTCAGACTAACCGGGAAAACTGACAGTACACAAATATAAGTATTTATAATACGTTTTTATTCCACTTCAAGATATTTTTTTAGTTCCTTTTGAGACTACCCCTTATTGAAAATCTATAACTGGATATGAATATGGTCATCATGCCTCGTTGCCTTACAACCATGAAAACGAATCTTGGGATGACTCAGCCTTAATCGTTGTTTGAGGTGCGGTTCTACAAACAACTTACCAACATCACTTGAGGTTAATTTATTTATAAGAACCCTGGTCCCTTTTTCCGAAAAAACCAAGTTCTTGTTGACCTTGCCAAGTTTCAAGTACTTCGCGATATCATAATAAAAATTTCCTTTATCCATACATATTTCATATTGCTTAGGCTCTTTTCCTTTAGGCTCTTCAAACACTCCATAGCCACTTCGCGATTTAACCTCTTGGCTGATCTGACCGTCTGAAGTTTCATAAACCAAACTCAAATCTACTTTCCGACCATCATTATGACTTCGATGAGGTAATAGTGGGAAACCATCTATAAAAGGAAAATTTGCATCTAGAACATTCAATTGAATATTGTCATCTGCTAAGTCCGCACCTAGGTCCTGAAGTAAATCATTTAACTCTGGCACAACATAATTTCTATTACATAGGACATAAAGCGTATTTACCAGTTTAACCTGATCATTTTCCTGAACTTTTACCCGACCGAATTTAGGCGCAACAAGAGGAATTATAAGAAATGTAACAAGGAAATAAATGCCAATAAATACGAAAGTTGTTTTTACTGCAACATGCCTTTTAATAAACAATCCAATAAACAAGGCGATTAATAATACGATTCCACCAACCTGTGTAAGAATGGTCAAGATAAGCACAAGCAGGATTAGGCACAAAACAGAAATCAGCGGGGAAATTTTCATTGACTAGCTTTTTCTAAGATGTGATATAATACAAAAAAGCCCGGTATTAACCGAGCTTTTTAGATTTACTTTATAAATTATATAGCTAATGGGTATTTGAAAACTTCACCATTACTTGCCTTTTCTGCTCCCCTGATCGTAAATATTAAACTAAGGATCACACTAGTGCAATAATCAAAATTAATCGTCTAAATCAATTGAACAAAAAAAGAGGAAAACCAAACTGCTCATAGTTTAATTAATCCTCTTTCTAGTCAAATTACATGAAACACGTAGATTGAATCACGGCAAAAAAGCCACGTCCAAACTTTCAACTTAATTTAATTTTTAGACCTTCAATTATTACCCCCATAAAGGTCTCTTTCCATTGACTTCATAATAACCTACCTAGTCGATAGGAGAATCGAATATAACCCTTTTTTTCACTTTTAAAAAGTAAATTCTTATTGATAAAAAGCCCCTGAAAACACATATCAAGCGATCAAATCATATAAGGATTTGTTTTTCAAAACCTTAAGCGTGCAATCCCTTACTTCAAGCATCAAAGAATTTAGTGAACAAATTTTTTCATCTGGACAATCAGCGCATCGTTCATAAAAATTTAGGCTGACACAGGGTAACATGGCTATTGGTCCTTCCAATACCCGAATTACCTTTTCCATAGTTATATTCGCAGGATCTTCATTCAATAAATATCCTCCTCCTTTACCTTTTTTAGATTGTAGGATTTCAGCCTTTTTCAAACTAATCATAATTGCCTCCAGGAACTTGTGAGAAATCTTTTCTTCCTCGGCAATGGTATGAACCTGTATAGGTAATCCATCAGATTTACGCGCAAGGTATGTGAGCGCTTTTATTCCGTATTTAGTTTTCTTCGATAGCATCATCAAAGATAATTCAATCCGATATTGGGGGATAAAGACAACTCTATAAACTCCACTTATTGCTAATAATAGCGTAGTGGAGCGTACAGTTCAGTTAAAACGACTCTAAAAGAGTCTGTAAGGCTTCATGCTGAAAATCAATCTTTATGGATAAATCAGCACGATTCAAGACCTTAAACTTATCTAAATAGTACTTGAATCCTTCAGGCAAAGGATGATTTTGGCTATTATAGTTCAACAATTCTTCGGTTGATCTACACCAAAAGGTAGTACTATATCGATTTGTCAATAGAGATCCTGAAACTGCCACCAAAAACAGATCGTCTTTATCGGCAAAAGATTTAAAATGTAGTTCTTCATCCTGTTCCCAGGCTTGTACAATTGCACCAAGTGGAGTGTAAAAAGCTCCCTGATAAAGATCAGAGCTCTTTAGTAAATCCGGTTTTAAAAGAAAATACTCTGGTTTTGCAAGAATCTGATCAGCTTGCTGAAACAACAAAGAAGCACTTTTTCGGAAAAGCGTATTAAACGCATTATCATTACTTTCATGAGTAGGTCCTTTAACAAAGGTATCATATAAACCTTCTGATAATTCTACCATCCCATTCTGGATGCTAAGTGCATTTGCGGTTAGTATATGCTTTGGGAGATTTACACGAATACCGTTTTTATTTTGAACAGTATAATGCGTAGAAGACTCCTCTACTAGCTTACATTGCCTGTCGGTTGAAATCATCCATTTCTCCAGATCCAGAAAAAGGGTATTTGATTGATCAATTAAAATTTCCATAAATCGAGGTTTTAAAATTGGGTTGAAAAAATAAACAGATCTTATTCATTGAATAAGGAATCATCACTAACAAAGACTTTACTGAAGTCAGCATTTATTATCCAACCGCCGCTTGGTGGACGATTGTTGCTGCTGAAGATGCCATCTTCGAAATAATGAGCTTCTTCCTGATTAAAGACTACACAGCATCTGGTAGGAAGTTCTTTGCCATCTTTTACCCTTCTAAAAGACTTTGCGAATGCTAAACAAGCATTCTCGAATCCTCCAAAGGTCTTTATTGCTTCAGGAGAGATAACGACACCGGGTTTATCCTCTAATATCTTATCTGGATGATAAATAAAAATTCTGTGGTAAATACCTGTTCTGATCCTGTTGATCAAGTAGGGAAACGAGACCCTATCTGCTGATGATGGTGATACATCAAATTTCATAGCATAATTTTTTGAGTTAAAAAATCATGCATCAAGCAGTACATAGAATGGAAAGTCATTTTTTTGACGGACTGTCCGCATACTGAACCACCGTGGCTTGATTGCTCGGTTGGTACGCTAAAAGCGTTCCTGATGCTTTACACTTCAAATATAAATATCTTTAAATTAAATAATCAAGTGTCTAAACGTAATTTAACAGGATTTAACTATTGATTCAGAATCTGTATATCACAAAATTCATTCCCAGTGTGTATGGAGACATCCATATATGACCACTCTTGTGTATCAATATCTTTAACAATTAGATATTCAGACAAACCAATCATAAAAAGATCCTCTATGGTATAGATCTTTACGTTAAGACCATGGTGTTCAAACATGGATGCACAGTCATTATCCAAACAATAAGGATTCTCTAAAACAGGTACGAAGGATAACTTTTGAAATACAGGATAAATCGAATCAATTTTCGCAAACCTGCCAAAAAGTGCTTGTTCCTTTGAGTATAGATCAAGCATATTTTGTTTACAAGAGCATAAAAATAAGAGCAGAATTAAGCAAGTGTACTTAGGCATAGCAATATAGTTTTTCTTAAAATACCTTACACTTTAGTCAATGACAAACCAGAAATTTCAAATTTCAAGGTTTCTGATCTTATTTCGACTTCCTTTCAAAACAAAGTAAAAAACCTTCCTTCCAATCACTACCAACTCCTTTCCACTCCATTCGATCATCCTGAATACGAATTCGCCAAACGCTATCATCATTCTCAACTGAACTGTATATTTCAAGTATCGACTGATCTTTAGAGAGCTTCCATTTGCCTTCGTTAAATGTAAAAGGTCGGCCATCGCTTTCAAAGGCCCCTGTGACATAAAACCGGATATACCGTTCATCAAATGGATCATGCTTTTCGGTAACATCTATGGAATCTTCGTACACAGCTGCCAATTCCCAAAGTCCCGGCAGTTGACTTTGGGGATCAGCATCTTTGAAATTCAAAAACAATAGTCCTGCAAATAAAACAATCAATATATATCTCATACACCTTTTTTATATAAGATGGCAAGAGATGAAATATTGACGTGTAACCCCTGTTCAGATTATTGAATTAATCAATTTGGCGAAGATCGAATACCCATCGATACGCAGCATAATTTAAATACAAGTGTGAATGGCCATTATCATATTTAACCAACTCTAGATTACATTTGTCTCCAACAGCATCGTAAGCATCAAATTCCATAGCCATGACTACATTTTCTTGGCTTGTTTCCACTAATTTAGATTTGAATATTTCAAAAAAAAAGTCATCTGATCCGGTCACAATTATCCTTGCTAGTTTCGGATTGAGAATTACAAATTCATTGATTGGATTCCAATCTCCCCATTCGTGATTTGTTTCTGCACTTAGCTCTGCTAGTCCTATTGCTTTAAGTTTTAATATCTCCCTCGAGGATGACTGCCCCATTAAGGTATTTAGTACAAAGAAGAGGATGAAGAAGAAAGCAAATTTGTTCATCATTGCTGGTTTGTTTTTTGGATTGAATAATCGCCAAATTAAACCAGTAACGCGAAACCTATTTGCGCATTATAATAATTTATTCAATAATGGAATAGACCGGCGCTGATTCCAAAGAATCATTCCACTAAAAATAAATACAAGAACCGCTAAGAAAAACAAGGTGCCGCCATCTTCCATTATCTCGATTCCGAGTGTAGTCAGATGAAAGAATATTGCTCCTGCAATAATCCCAAGGCTCAATAATGCACCTAGCCAAATGGTCCGGGGAAGCAGAATTAAAACAGCAGCAATAAGCTCTGCTATTCCAGAACCTATCCGTCCGTATGGCTCCATACCCAACGATTCGAAAATATACACACTTTCAGGTGCTGCAGTAAATTTGAAAAACAATGTTTGCAGAAGCAAAACTGCTACGATAAGTCTGAAAAAGAAAAACAAATACGATTTCATCTACCTTTATTTAAATACAAGGAATTAAGTTAAACCTTTTTTGTGATAGACGTTTGGTATTTGTTTTCCTTACAATAAAAATTCAATCAACAATTGATCTATTACATCACGGCCTCTTCCTGTGCCTCTTCCTGACTCGACTCAGAAGAATTAGGCACTTCTTCGGTATCTTCGGAGGCATCGGGTTGATCAATCATATTCTGACTTTTCAACGCTCTTTTTTTACAAGTAAGACATAGTTCAGAAATTCCTTTATCCTCCCAAGATTGCTTTACGGTACCTTCGTTTATCACCTCACGACCACGAATATGCTGACAATCCTCCTGTATATGATATTTGTTTCCAGCTTTTGTCCAGTATACCTGATCATTATTCTGGTTAATCTCTTTAAGTTCTGAAGTTTGTTTATTGATCTCTTCTGTATATTGCTCTACAGAAGGAGGATTGAAATCGGCACCTGAAATACCGGCTGCTAACATAGCGACAACGGCTACTACACCTGCAATACCTTTTGTCTTTCCATCAATTTCTTTATTGGTAAGAATTAAGATGACTAGGGGCAAGAATGCAAGCACTCCCATGATTGCACCCAACTGATTTTGGATAAAAAATCGACCAGGTTCTTTTTCGGATGCTGGATCCAAGCGATTAGCTTTTTTCCAAAGTGTAGATCCTGTAATTGCAAGAGCCAAGATTACCACAATTGCAACAATCAACCAGATCATTGTTTCATCACTGATCAACTTCAAAATTGCAAATATCTCTCCTCCTATCGCTAGTATCCACGCTAATAATGCAAAAAGGCGTAGTTGTTTTGCCTTACCTTTTGCTTCCGGGCTGGCCTTAAATACTTTTTGCTCTGTCATAACTAAATTTTATACTGTTTATTAAACTAATGAGTATGAGTTCTCTCAATTTAATAAATTAATAGCTCAAAACAGCTATTAAAATTTTGAAGCAAAGCACTAAAATGTCTTATAAAAATTAAGTCTAATCCAGAATTTATTTGATGTTGCCGATTCGGAAATGTCATATTTAGATCTCCATTCGGGACCAATTTCTACGCGAAAGCTCGATGAGAGCTTCATTCCCCCAAGTAATGAATATCGATGTTCTAAACTTAGTTCAGAAGCTTTTAACCTATTCAACACCTCGATACTCCCTTTAGCATACCATTCAAACAAATCAACTTTTTCTCCTTCTAATGGGACAAGTCCGGCAAATCGGTATCTCACTCTGTTTGAATAAATGGAATCAGCATCACGCGTTAAATCCCAAACAAACCGATGACTGCATGACCAGCCGAAATAGGTTTCCTTGATAACAAGTTGTTGAATAAATCGGGGAATAAGCACTTCATCAATAGTTCGAAGTTGAACACCCGTATTCCATACTTTATTCACGCCCACCTGCTTACTTACAAAAAAGGCGAAATCCACTAATTCATGGCTTAACAAAGCAGCGTCTTCATTTAAATTTGTCCGCTGCTCTATCTTAGATATGAGTTTCCTCCCTTCATCCATTTTAAATGCAAAGGTTGCGGAAGGTAAAACACCTGAACTTTGTGAACTAGCAAGTACACCATAGCATAAACATATACTAATCAGAACTATCCGCATATTAAAACTCCAGGTTTAATGAAGAATCTTTAACAATTCTTCGAATTCTGATCAAATTTAAATTCGAATCGAATAATAATTCATAATGGTTTCTTTCTCCCTGCTCAAGAACGATAAGCTCCATTTCATAATTAGAGCTTAAGTCCTTTAATGATAACGATTGATCTAAGACAGCTTTCAACACATCCAGATTTATCAGATATTGCTCTTGCAATTTGTCAATCTTCCACTTTTTATAAAGACTATTGATATTTCTAGTTAATTGACGACTCAAAGAATCTTCTAGATTTTTAAAGCGACACAACACTTCTACATCTTCCAGTACACCTAAACTATCAAACTCCACACTGTAATCAGATCCCTCAAATCTAAACTTAGCCTCATAGTGCACCTGGTCTACATTAAGCTCCTTATACCATTTTAAGCGTTTCACTCCAGCATAAGCATCAAAGTCAAGATCCAATTGGAAAGGTAATTCAGAAGAATGAATTCGTGATTCTTTTTCATACTTGTATTGTCCAAAGCTGTCCACTTTGGTTAAAAGAACAAGCAGAAAAGAAACAGCTATCCAATGGGAAAAGACTTTTAGTATTAAGGATAATATGCGCATTATAATAGACTATATTTTGGTGAATTGATCCTTATCCAAAAAAGAGGTGTTTTGAATATCTTCAAATAATTCTTTAGCAGTGATCTCTGATAATCCTTTCCCCCAAAAGATCTTTCGACCTTTATACTCAAAGGCTATAAATCCCTGGAAGAACTTTGGGTCATTCATGGCAATCTTTCTGAAGATGCCAGTCAGGGCAGGTTGATTATTGTATTGAATATGTTTAATCAAATCAACATTGTACTTGCGCTTCCGCCCCATACCAAAGGCAGTACGTTCTAAGCTTAATTCCGTTCGACCTAAAACAAATCGATCCTTCCCAACCAATTGGAACAATACGCTCAAAAATGCAGCTATGCCACCGAAGGTCCACCCCAATAGCCAAACACTAAGAAAAACGATAGTGAAACCATCCTCAGGACCATTAAACAAAGTAAACACGGCAAACAATTCGCCAGCTAACCAGCCGCACAACCATACACAGAGAAAAATAATCTTAAACCAGGATCGCTGAGCAGGTATCTCAATGGTAAATGCATTAAAACCATCTAAGACTTCAGCACGGCCAATATGTTTTGTATCGAACATTATATCGTTTTTTAAAAGATAGGAATAAAAACGAAGATTATGTGGTACAGATACTAAAAACAACTAACAGGAGTCCGTAGGTATAGACTCCTATTAGGCTTTTTATAAAATAGATTGATTACTTTGACTGAATAATAAACGCTTGACTGCTTACTGTTCCTCCCTGCTGTATTTTTAAGATATAGGACCCAGATAGCAGATTACTTAGTGAAATTGTACCTTGTTCTTTACCACTAGGTTCTAAGGATCCAGATTTCACCACACGTCCAAGCTTATCATAAATAGTAAATTCTAAAGCTTCAGTGTTTTCATCTATAAATTCGATATATATCAAATCATTCACAGCTGGATTTGGATATATTAAATAGTCTCTTTTCGCTGGGAGTGTAGTCAAGTTGGACACAACAAAAGTGTTATTGACCAGATACTCAATGGTACCATATTCTTCAATTAATAACAGATCAAGATCTCCATCTAAATCAAAATCCTCTACAACATAATCTCTCGGTCTATAAAATGAAGTACTTGGTGCAAATATGGAATCTGAATTAAAAAATACTCCATCATCAAAGTTTGCAACTGTTTTTAAGGACTCATTATTCTCGTAATATATATACTCTGCATACCCATCCATATTAATATCACCTATAGGGATTATACTTAATCCATTCATTACCCCAAATTGAGAATCAAAACTATTATTAATCCCCTTTTTAAGGATATCAATTTTAGTCCCAAATAATGAAAGAACTAAATAGGAACCTGTTGTATCCTCGACAACTTCCATCAAATTTCTACGATAAATATTAGATGAAATAAACACAACAGCATTGGTATCAGGATGATCAAAAAATTCTTCGATAGTTTCTCTTCCTAAATCAGTATACACTGCACCATCAGAAAAAGTACCCGTATTAAAAGGAACTATAGCAAAATCAGCTATATCATCTCTATCTATACTTACACGTTCAATATCCTTGATTTGAAAATTTAACTCCTTTACATATTGGAATCCTCCATAACCAAGTCCTTTATAAATGAAAGAGATTCTATTGTTGCTGGAGGAACGACCCGCTAATATTAAATCCTTAATACCATCCTCATCCAAATCCTCGATGAAAGCATTTTCCCAGTTCAACTCAGCAAATAGGCCAAGATCCTCCTCAACAAAGTTATTCTCTGTATCATTGATAAAATAGTGCAAACCAATATCTGACAGTACTAACAAATCCTCATAAGCATCACCATTTAAATGCAATGGCGTAGCATCTCGATACATAAAGTCTTCCTGAAATATAATTTCGTAGAAAGCAAATCCATCTGCTTTATTATTTAGATAGATACTCCCTAATGCATTAGAATTCGACACATTTCGGAAATATAAAACATCCAAGTCATTATCCCCGTCAATGTCCGTCGTCTTTATATAAGAATCTTCATTATTGGGAAACCAAATCATCCCTGACTGATAACTTCCTGTTCCATCGTTATAATAAACATCAGAATTAAAGATAATATCTTGTGATCCGTCATTGTTTAAATCTGTCAATTTGAAATTTTTTATGAACTGATTTGGTAATCCATGATCCAATTTTTCAATGAATTCATAATTCCCATTATTTAAATAAACTATTGGATTAGCCCCAATTAAAATAATATCTCCAAATCCATTATTGTCTATATCAGCAAACTCTATTTGAGCTTCATAAGAACTATGCTCAAAGAGATCTATAGCCTCCTCAAAATTTCCTAAACCGTCGTTTAAATGAATGCTCACTTGCCCAGGACAATCCGCTAAAACCAAATCCAAATCGTTGTCTGCATCAATATCAAATACTCCGATTTCATTCGCATTCGTATTTGGTAAATCATAGGAGTTAAATTCTTCAAAATGCCCCGTACCGTCATTTACGTAGTATTTAGGTTCAGTCATCAGGGTGGGATCCGGACTTTGCATCATAAGACCCATAAAAATCAAATCTGGATAGCCGTCTCCTGTAAAATCCTCAAAAGCAAGATCCCCTTCACACATAGCTACAATATCATCTAACTGCTCCATTGTAAACACACCGGTTCCATCATTAATAAATAGATAACTATGCATATTACCTTGTGTATAGATCCCAGTTAAGAATATGTCCTGATCTCCATCTTGGTCAACATCGCTTATTTCTAATCCTCCATCAGATAAGCCTTGAAACAATTGACTATCATCTAATTCCATCTGACCATTACCATCATTGAAATATATTCTAAAAACTTTAGAACCCGGTGCTGCGTTCCAATACCCCGTGCTAGCTACCATATCTAGATCTCCATCTCCATCCAAATCACCGATTGCAGAAATTGAATTTCCAAATCCTAAGAATGGTTTTTGATAATCCCGATACAGACTCCCAAAACCATCATTTAAGGCCAAGCCATTTGAAAAACCTGGATATACCACATCCATAAAGCCATCATTATTAAAATCTCCCAGGTGTGTAGGTCCTCCCAAAGGAAGACGATTCTCAGGAACAAATTCCTCAAAAATTTGAGCTGAGCTACTAATTGAAATAAATAACATCAAAGTTAAAAGTGTAGGTATTCGATTCATTTTCATTCAGATTTAGATTAAAAATATTCTAAACTAAATGTTTACATATTTAATTTTAACACATAATAAAAAATAAGTAAGGCTTCAAAAAAGAGGAGCATCCGAAGACGCTCCTCACAATCAAATCTATTTATACCAATCTTTAATTAACGAATAATAGGTTCTTTATTCACTTTGGGTAGAATCTCAAACTAAGGATAAGT
>OMKD01000087.1 GCA_900299495.1 Sphingobacteriales bacterium | reverse complement strand
TTTAATTATTAATGTTTGTTGTTCTGTTTTGTGTGCACTGGTGAATTTAATTAGATAACTTCCAGCTGCAAATTCAGTAGCATGAAGATAGTATCTCGATTCACCGGCTGGGAAACTTCCTTCGTGTAAGGTTTTTAATTTTCTACCGCTCAAATCAAACACCTCAAGGACGCCACTTGTTCCAAAATTGGTTTGAATTGGAATACAGGTAATCCCTTGACTAGGGTTTGGATATACAGATAGCATCTTGTAGCTGTCAGCGATTTCATCCGTTGATACGCCGTTTGTTACTTTAAAACTATAAAATCCTTCAGGTGCTGGTACCGGTCTTGTCCTAGTCTTTCCTGAAACTGCAATTCCTTCAATAAAATACTCTATAATAGTTTCGTTAGCAGAAAAATCTTCTGAAATTTCTGCTTGGTATACATTAGAACCTTGATCGCTCATGGCAAGCGTTTCGAAATTCGTGCTTCCTTCTAGACGATAATGTAGGTAAACAGCATCGATGCCAGAGTTATGAGTAACTGTTGCCTGAACAGGAACCGATGTGGTGCCTGGAGGCTGATCTGTTACTTTTTGATGAACAATTCGAAGAGGATTAGGAGCACCAACCTCTTTCGTAATACAGTGCAAGGCTCCAAGTGAAGGGATAATCTGGTTACAGTTTATACCTACAACTTCATAGCCTGGCATATTTTCTTCATAGATTCGAATTGCCGTGGTATCATATTGATATTCGTAGGTAGGCATTAGAATCTTTTTGTTTACAATAACTGAGTTTGTATAAGTTCTGTAGTCGCCTCCATTCCAAGGATAAAGACTTCCTTCTGGTGGCATCGGTATGCGTACGATGTTCCAAGGCGTTCCAAATTGGGTTTGAGAATTATCAATTACATAATTAATATTTGCCTCAATAGTTGGACCGTCTGCTATACCTTCTGGATATTGACCAACTAGAATGGTCTCTTCATCTAATGGTCTGAAGTGCATATCAATGTGGTTGATAACATCATAAGGAAGCGCTTCCATTTTAATATATTGATCGATACCCATAAAACTACTCATCATTTCATCGATCTCCGGCTCTGTAAGTGGCTCAGTACCATAGGGATTAAAAGGTTCATTTTCCTCGATTACCAGTTCGGAAGAAAAAGCAAGTCCATCACCATTCGTATGATAATTTCCACCTGTGTGAACCATCTGGTATGGAGACTCTTCCGTCTTGTAAATAGGAATATCTAATTCTTCAGCAATTACCTCAGGCATTGCGTTGTCATATATTCTCGAAGGTCTGTTATATACCCAGTCTACAACCGCCAATTCGTCATTGTCCAGATAGATTGTATTTGGTCCATAATCTCTAACCCACAAGCTGTTGTAAGGTGCTACAAGAAATTTGATATTATCATTTAGAGTAACTCCGTATTGATTTTGTAGTTGAGAGATCGTATTTCCTTCATTATTACATACCACAAGAACTTCACATTCTGTACTTGCTTCTGCAATGATTTGAGCAAGTATGGACTTAAAGGAAGTCCATGTAACGATTAAGGTTCCAGTCTCTTCCCATTCTGCCATGCTCCTCACAGAGGTGCTATTTGGAGGTTCGTTGTAGACTTCAAAATTCTGAGCTGAAAGTAAGAGTGAAAAGGTCACTAATAGGGTAGAAAAAATGTATTTCATATGTATTGCGTTTATTGGTTCAAGTTAATTAAAAACTTAATTTAAACGGAAAATAAAGGCTTCTTATCCTATTCTAAAATGTATATTTGAAAAAATTTTACATTTAAGCATATAAAAAATGAGTTTAAGTCAAATGCCTGATTTTAGCAGCCCAGAAATGTGGGTCAGCTTATTAACCCTTACCTTCCTTGAAATTGTTTTAGGGATTGATAATATTATTTTCATCTCAATTTCAAGCTCTAAACTTAAAGATGAGGAGCAGAAAAAAGCAACGAATATTGGTATGATTCTGGCTATGGCCCTAAGGATTGTTCTTCTATTTGGAGTGAGTTGGCTAGTTTCTATGCAGGATAGTTCCTGGTTTAGTATGCATAAAGATTGGTTGTCTTTCGATTTAAATGGACAAAGCTTCCTTCTGATGGTAGGGGGGATATTCCTACTCTATAAAAGTACAACAGAAATTCACCATAAATTGGAGGGAGATAACCCCAATACCCCAAGTTCTAAGAATGGTAAAACTTCCCTTTCAAGTGTAATTGTGCAAATAACCTTAATTAATATCGTTTTTTCATTTGATTCTATTTTGACAGCAGTTGGTATGACTAACGGCCTTCAGGGAGCTTTGATTTTAATGATCGTAGCGGTAGTTATTTCTGTAGGTATTATGATGGTATTCGCAGTACCTGTTGGACGTTTTGTGAACAAAAATCCTACTATACAGATGCTAGGACTTGCTTTCCTTATCCTAATTGGCTTTATGCTAATAGTAGAAGGGGCACACCTGGGCCACTTGGAGGTTATGGGATCACATGTTTCTGCTGTGCCTAAGGGGTATTTATACTTTGCAATCGCATTCTCCCTGTTTGTGGAGTTCTTGAATATGAAACTAAGGAAGAAGAGTGATAAGCATATTGAGCTGAATGATGCAGTCGCTCAAGCAAAAGAAGATGGTTTAATTCAATAAAAACAAAAAGGACTTTGATATTTCAAAGTCCTTTTTTTTTAACCACCCCGAAGGTGATTGAAACAAATATAGAAAGTGATTAGTATCTATCTCTGTAATTGTTTCTTCTATTGTTATATCCACCTCTTTCTTCTCTTGGCTGAGCCTCTTTCACAACAATAGTACGACCATCAAATTCAGAATCATTTAGATTAGAGATAGCTTCGTTTGCCTCATCGTCGTTTGGCATTTCTACGAAACCATATCCTTTAGATCTGTTTTCAAACTTGTCGAAAATGATTTTTACAGATGAAACTTCACCGAATCCTTCGAATAAGTCTCTTACCTGATCTTCAGTTGAATTATAATTCAACTTTGCTACAAAAATATTCATAAAAAATAATTGAATCATCGACTACTTTATAGTCGACTCAAAATAAGTAATGATCAAAGATAGACTTTTTTATTACCAATTGCTGATTAGCAACTTGTTTATTTTCAAATCTTTTTTCGATAAAAGAGTCCTTTTAGACTTCCGAGGCCATAGGAAATGTGCAAAACAGCAAATGCAAATATGGCGCTTAACCATATTTTTATCTGCTTGTTTTTTAATGAGATACGAGCTGAAACCATTGCTATGACAAAGATATAGAAGAAAATCGGGCTTAAGAATATACTATTCATGAAGGGTGGGAGCATCTGCGTAATCAGGTTGATTAGACTTAAACAAATGCAAATAATTAGTCCTGTTACGAATAATAGAGGAACAAAATGTCTAAGCGATAAAGCCTCAAATTGACCAGTAATCTTAGCTGTTTTGACTACCCATTCACCATTTCCAAAATTATTGGACCATAAACCTCTGAAGTTTGATCTTGCAAAATAGGTGCAATTTGTGTTGGGATCTAACAGAATGCGCCCTCCATTATTTACAATTCTTTTGTTGAGTTCAATGTCCTGATTTCTGGCAAGTTGTGGATTGAATACACCGTAGATCTCAAAACATTCTTTTTTGTAACAACCAAATGCAACGGTATCCACTTCTTTAACTACTTCAATTCCGGTTCTGAAACTAGCATTGCCAACGCCAATCGGATGTTGAAGTACTTCTGCTATGGCTGTTCCTTTAGGTGAGTTAATCCTTGGTAAGGTATTACATACGGCTCCCACACAATCAGCACCAGTACGTAGCGCTAGATCAATCATTTGTTTGATGAAGTTGTTTGGGTAGGAGGCATGAGCACCCCAAATAAAAATATAGTCTCCCGTCGCCGCTTGAATCCCCAGATTCATGGCAATAGGAGCAATGCGATCTGGATTGTCTATCAAATGCGAGATGTAATTTATGGAGTCAAGTGTTGTTTTATAAACAGCCCTTGTTTTATCTGTACTTCTGCCATCAACAACAAAAAGCTCAATCAGTTCTTTGGGATAAGTCTGCTGCTCTATATCCAGCAAAATACCGGCAATGAAAGACTCTTCATTGAAGCATGGAACGATCAAACTGACTTTAGGTAGCGACATTATTGAAGTTTAAAATGAGTTATACAGTTCTGTCAATTTTTTTTCTTCACTTTCCCAGCAAAAATCTGATTTAGAGGCAAGCTGCCCACTTAAACCCAATTTCGAAGCTTTTTGATCATCTGTTAGCATTTCGTGAATCAATGCTCTAAGTTTACTGTGGTCGTGCGGATCACAGGATACACCACATTTAGCTTTATCGAGTAAATCCTCCCAAAGATCAAAATTAGAAATGATTACAGGAACACCAGCAGCCATGTATTCAAACATTTTTCCTGTGTAGGCACGTACATAATTTGGCAAAGGATGAAGCATAGATAGCCCCGCCTTGACTTTACCGAGAATCTCATAAATTTTTTCCTGATCGATATAGCCTAAGAATTCGACCTTTTTCCAGGATGGATGGTTTCTGCATTTCTTTTCGAAATTAGGATCATGCCAGTTTCCAGCTAAGTAAAACTTAAGATCTAAGTCTTTAATGGCTTCAAGGATATCATAGATGCCTCTTGTATCCGTAAGTGTACCAATATAAGAGATTGCTTGCTCTCTGTCTGACCAGTTTACTTCATTTGCTCTTTTCCATTCGGGAAAGTTAAAGATTCCTACTGTTTTAGTATAGGATTCAAATCTTGGAATCATCGAAGGACTGGCAACCAGACATGCGTCAACTTTACGGCAAACTCGGGCTTCAAAACGTTTATACAGATTAGCCGCAGGTTTTCTCAGTGCTTTAGGAATATACCCTTTGTTTAGCATCTGAATAGGCACATCCTCATGGGCGTCATAAATGACTACCTTTCCTTTCTTTTTTAATTGACCTGCAATCATCAAAAGTTCTGGATCATGAAGGTGGTATATATCTGCGTCGATTTCAACGGCCTTAGTCAGGCAATAGGTTAAGGCCTTTTTTATGCGGTTGATCCGATCTGTAGATTTGAAGGTAATATTATGCACTTGGACACCATCTTCATTAGATGCTTCTCTGTTGCAAAGAATGAGGTGTGTATCGAAACCTTGTTTCGCTAAAGACATGCATTCTTTGAAATAGATTCGATGATCCTTCGCAGGATGCAATGAACTGATATGGCAGACTTTCTTTTTATGCATTTTCGTAAATGTTCAATAGTTTTTGTTGCTCTTTGTCCCAGTTGGCATAGTCTGTAAAATCCTTGATGTCTTTTTCCAGTTTTACTCGGTCGAGACTATCAAAGTGTTGAATAGCCTTGTTTAGAGAATCCGTATTGATGTCATCAATAAAGACAGTGAAATCTTCTTTCAAAAATGCCCGAACTCCCTTTAGATTTGTAGAGATTACAGGAAGTCCTGCCATTAGGTATTCAAAGACTTTATTTCCAAGACTATAATCATGACTAGGATTGGTATTGATGACTGAATATGCTCCAAAATCAGCAGATGAAGTATACTGAAGCAGTTCATTCATTCCAACAGCCTCATGCATGAACACATTATCCATTCCTGCAGAAAGATCTTTGATCTTATTCCAGATGGGCCCATATCCCAAAAGTACAAGAACAACATGGTCTGGCATATGCCTAAAGGCTTCAACTAACTGTTCACAGCCTCTGTTTGGAGATATGGTACCTTGGTAAAGCAATATCCGCTGATCTGCTCGGATTGGGAACCGTTCTCTGAATTTATTATGGCTTCCTACTTCCTGTTTGAATGGGAAATTATGAATCACTGCGGGCTTTTCAATATTGTAATGTTCTTTATAAGCCTCGGCAATTGGATCTGTAACTGTCATGATGGCATCTGCTCGACGAAGATGCTTGTCTTCTAACCAGGCAATAAGCTGACCATATCGCTTAGAGGAGGTGTTCTTTTGGAATTCCATCTCATGGGCATCGTAGATGACCTTTATGGATCTATTGAACAAACGCTTAGTCCAAATCGCCATAGGTAATGGGAGGACATCACATACATGGAAGTAATCTGTTTTTCTATATCTTTTGGCGATCAAAATAAACAGCTCTACCCATTTAAAAATCTGAAAAAAGATACTCTTGGGAAGTCCTCTGCTAATCAGGGAAAGTCGATCTACTTTAAGACCGTTTTTAATTTCTTTTTTAGGAAGATCACCTTCGTGAAGTGCTACAATTTGTACATCATAACCAGCACCTTTAAGACTTAATCCTTCGCGCAAAACGCGATTGTCATGAGTGAAATTATTGAAAACGAGTATAGCAACTTTTTTCATCAAGCCCTTTTTAAAAGTATATGCAGAACAATAATTTTGCAAAGATAGGCTAATGAATAGGCAATAGATAAACTTAAGATCAAAAATTGTGCTTCTAGCTGCACGGAATACGTGTAGCCAAAGGCAAGTAGAATCAGAAATAGCTGAACAAATTCGAGGACCGAAAGGGTCTTGTTCTTAGACATCAGATAAAAGGTAGAGCTCAAGGGGGAGCTTATGAATTGTAGGAATAGTGGAATAGCAAAGTATTGTGCATAGATTCCGGATTCCAGCCATTTTTCACTGAGGAAAATTTTAAAAGCCCAGGGTGCAGTAAAAAAGAGTATTGTAAACGGGAGTATACCTATTAAAATAAGCTTTTTTAGGGTACTGTAGAATATGGGTCTGCAATGCCCCATTTCGTGAATTTGCTCACTGGCTTTTTGTCTGTAAACCTCTTCAAAGGCTTTACCCAGGATGGCTAGTGGCTTTTTCAATAAACCACTCATCTGTCCATACCAACCGGCAATTTTCCCAGTGAAAAGGGATTTCATTAAAATCAATGGAAGGTCATTAGATGATTTATTGAGTAGGGTAGCAGGTATCATTGCTTTTGGAAAGTTTGAATAGCTTTTGAATAGTGCTTTTCGTTTTTCCTTGTTCGAAATAATATGCGTTTTACTTAATTGCTTTAGATTTTTCAAAAAGAAAGCTGCTTGAGATAAGTACCCCAGAATAAGACTTATTATTAATCCTAAAGTGCCTAGTTGTGCCAAACCCATACCAAGTCGGGAGAAATTGGTTACAGAACTCAATAACACTTTTCCTTTGGTTAGCTTTCCAAATGCTTTTCCTCTGTTCAATAAAAAGCTTAGAGAAAGAGAGGCGGATAGGAAAAAAGCGGCAATAGGTGCTAGCCAAAGTATATTGGCCATAGTCTCCATATTTATAAAAGCAGCTATAGGACTGCTGAAAAAAAACAAGACAAGGGATACGGCCAAATTAGTCAGAAAGCTTATTAATATGCTGCCCTGGCATAAAGCTATAGCCTCCTCATCTTTTTTAGGATTTAAAATGGCAAGTTCATATTTTCCACTGCTGATAGGACCCAGTATGGAAACTATGGCTGCAAAGGAGTAATAATCACCATAATCTTCAACAGAGTATATGCGAGCCAAAACTGCTGCAAGGGCAAAAGGCAGTGCCTGTGCGAAAAAGGTCCCTGACATGACCTTGGCAACATTTTTATTAAACTCACTAAATTTTATCATAGAACGAATTTAATCTTAAATTCTCTTTTTTGAAGCAATACTTTCCTTACTTTGTTAGTAAAAATTTTAAGATATGAATACTCTCGCAAAAGATTTGACCTTATTAGGTATGCGCCTTGTTTTTGGAGGTCTTATGTTACTAAATCACGGTATTTCTAAGTTCAACCGTCTTGTGGATTACTTTAACGGTGAAGACGTAGGTTTTAGAAGTGTACTTGGTTTAGGGGAGATACCGTCACTTTTTTTAGCTGTTTTTTCAGAAGTCGGTTGTTCCATTCTTTTGGTATTAGGTGTTTACACTAAAAAATCAAGTTGGCCACTTATTGCTACAATGTTTATTGCTGCATTCGTGGTGCATGGTCCGGATCCATTAAAGAAAAAAGAAATGGCCTTACTTTATTTGATGGCGTACATAGCTACAGCCGTTTTTGGAGGTGGAAAGTATTCATTGGATCGAGTGTTGTTCAAAAAAAGATAAAATGAAGAAACTGATTTTTATTGTGTTTGGGTGTTGTTTGATGTCCTGTGCAGAAGAAAAAAGTGCAGAAAAGTCAGCGTATGCAGTGATTAGAGGAAATACTATGGGGACTACATATTCAATAGTATTTGAAGATACAATGAAAGAAGCTGAGTTAGTGAAAGTCGGTGTGGATTCAGTTTTGGTGGCATTGAATCAGGAAGTGTCCACCTATATTCCAGTATCTGTGATTTCAAGAGTGAATAGTGATACAGCAACTTCACTAAATCTGTTGAATCTATGCAATCAAGACACAAGTTTGTGTCAGCATTTTCAGGAAAACTTTACAATAGCAAAGTCTTTATATGAGCGTACTTCAGCTTTTCTTGATCCTACTGTAATGCCTCTGGTCAATTATTGGGGATTTGGATATAAAGGACGTTCAAAAATTGAACAAGTTGATAGTAATAAGATTTTGCAAATGCTGGAGCTAGTTGATTTTACAAAGATCGAACTTACAGATTTTGACCTTAGTCGAAGTCGTGGTGACATGCAACTTGATTTCTCAGCAGTGGCCAAAGGTTATGGAGTGGATCTTGTTGGGTTTTACCTGGAGTCTAGGGGTGTGAGCAATTATCTAATAGAGATAGGAGGGGAGATGCTTGGAAAAGGTAAAAACAATACAGGTGATTTTTGGCGAGTTGGTATTAATACGCCTAAGGAAGGTGCTCCAGCAAATGCTTATGAAGTTGTAGTTTCACTAGAGAACAGAGCGCTTGCAACATCAGGTAATTACCGAATCTTTTATGAAAATGAAGCAGGAGCAAGGTATGCTCATATTATAAATCCTAAGACGGGATTCTCTGAGCAGAGTAGCTTACTAAGTGTATCTGTTTTTGCTCCGGACTGTGCTACTGCAGATGGTTTTGCAACTGGGTTTATGACGATGGGATTGGATGCTGCCTTAGAAATTGCAGATGCTGATAATACTATTGAAGCTGCATTCATATTTATTAATGAGAAGGAAGAGTTGGAGGTAGTATACAGTGCGGGGTTACAAGAAGAAATATTAATGGATAAAACAAAAACTAGAAAATAAATGAAACTCAATCTTACTAATGATCTTTGCTTTTTTGATGTCGAATCCACTGGTTTAAATATCCTTAGAGATCGCATCATTCAATTGGCAATCATAAAAGTCAAAGCGGATGGTAGTCCAGATGAGGAGCTGAACATGCTTATAAATCCAGGTATGGTCTTTATTTCTCAGGAGGCTTATGAGGTACACGGTATTTCTGCTAAAGATGTGGCAAATAAACCAACCTTTGATAAGGTGGCCAAGAAAATCCATGACTTTATTGGTAATTCTGATTTAGCTGGATATAACTCCAATCGTTTTGATGTTCCTATTCTTATGGAAGAATTTGCTCGTGCTGGAGTAGATTTTGAGATTGAATCTAGGAGATTGATTGATGTTCAACGAATCTTTTACAAAATGGAGCCAAGAACCTTGTCGGCAGCGGTTAAGTTTTACTGTAATAAACCGATGGAAAATGCCCATGATGCTATGGCTGATGTTCAGGCAACCATCGATGTATTTAAAGGTCAGATTGAGCGTTATCAGGATATGGATTTTGAGGAAAAAGATGGAAGTATTACAGAGAAACCGTTGAGCAATGATATGGACTCGATATACAGATTCACCAATGATTTGAGTTTGATTGATGTTACTAATCGATTGAAGTACAATAGCCAAGGTGAAATTGTGTTTAATTTTGGAAAGTATCAGAATCAACGCGTTATCGATGTGATAACTAAAGTTGATCCAAATTATTACAGATGGATACTGGAAAAGGATTTTTCTGTTCAGGTAAAAAAGACCATCAAGAAGATTAAGGAAGAATATGAAAAGCAAAAGGCTTAACTTTTTCGTTGCTGCAGTGCTGGTGTTTATACTTTATTCTTGTGCTGAAAAGCAAGAGGGATGTTTAGATGTTTATGCTACTAACTTTGAGTTTGAGGCAGACAAAGTATGTGAAGATTGTTGCACATATCCTGTATTTGAATTGGCTGTATCTCACTATTGGGATTCCCTAGAAACATTCAGCTATTCGGATCCTGTGTTTGAACAGCAAGACAGCACAGATACGATTTGGATTAATCAATTGGGTTTTTTTATATCTGATATAAGGTTTCATACAGAAACGGATTCTTTAGGTATGTTTTCCTTAGTTGAAGTTCCCAATACATTTGGTGATGATCTGCTCCTTGAGTCAAGTATTCGTTGGATTAACCAAAAAGATCCCTCAGGAAAGGATTTAGGGATACTTCAGCAACGTGGCGAAATCATAAATTCAGTATCCTTCTGGATAGGGTTTAATCCCATTTATGGGGTTCCTGACGCAAGCAATTTGCCAATTTCCAATCCCGTTTCTTATGAGACAGATAGTCTTAATTTTTCTGAGGATTATGGCTTGTTGTATGCCTACCTAAATTATAAAATTACAGGATCTTTACCAAAAGACAGTACCGGGATAGAACTATTGAATGCGAATTATGTTAAATTAGGCCTTGATTTGGATACTAAACTTGAAGTTGGAGAGGATGTTTCTTTGGATTTGAGACTATACTACTCCAAATTATTTGAGGGATGCTCTTTGCTTTTGTCTAATTCTGAGCAAATCAGGATTTGTATAGAAGATAACTTTACTAATTCTTTCGAAGTAATTAGTTTAAATTAATTTATTTATAAGATATGTTTAAAAATATTGCTTTTATAACCCTTGTTTCTGCAGTTTTTTTAATAGGCTGCGGTTCGGATGATACCTCAGTAACGCCATTAGAATCGGACTTGACGATTAAGTTTAAGAGTCATTACGGTCCAAGCTTATTAGTGCTTGGAGATACTTATAATTACCTTGATTATGAGGTTCAATTTGATAAGTTTAAATTTATTCTAACCGATCTTGAATTGGTTTCAGATAATAACGAAGTGGTGTCTTTATCGGATGTGACTTTGATAGATTTCAAAGATGCTGTAAATGAGACTGAAGCTGCAAAGGGTGTAAGCTTTGATTTTTCAGCTATTCCAACTGGGAATTACAAGTCTATTCGTTTTACTATTGGATTAGATTCAAGCTACCTAGGACTTACTCCGGCCGATTTTTCATCTAATGATATTTTAGCTCAATCTGAATTATATTGGGCTTCTTGGGGTAATTACATAATTACTAAGTTAGAAGCTAGATTTGATGCAAATGAAGATGGTAATTTCCTGGATGAAACTTTTCAGTACCATTTGGGAGGAGATGAAGCATTTCGTAGTGTTGAGAAATCCATTGATTTATCCTTGATACTCGATGGAAGTTCTAGCCTTGATTTGGATTTAGATATAAAGGATATTTTAACTATTGATGGTGCTTTAGTTGATCCGGCTGAATGGTCTGCAACGCATTCAACCAGCAGTGTTGGATTTATTGCAGATTTACTGAATAATTTTGTTGATGCTTTTGAAAATAACTAATTATGAAGATTAAGCATTTATTTCTTTTACCCTTAGTCTTTGTTTTTGCATGTGGTACAGACGATGAAGTCTTTTCCGGTGATCTTGTAGATATTAGTTATAATCCACAGGCTTACACTATTCCACAGCCCTTTGGTTATCCGCAAATGGCACAGCCAAGCGATAATAAGGCAACAGTTGATGGGGTTCATTTAGGACATTTATTGTTCTTTGATGAAATTCTTTCTGTGGATAGCTCATTGGCTTGCGCAGGCTGTCATATTCCTGAGCTAGGATTTACCGATGGCTTGGCTGTCAGCACAGGCGTTCCGGGGATAGAAGGTCCTAGAAGCTCTATGTCCTTATTGAATATCGGATTTGTTTCTAATGGTTTGTTCTGGGATGGACGTGTCAATAATCTGGAAGCTCAAGCTTTGATGCCTGTGGAAGATCCTATTGAAATGGCAGCTTCCTGGCCAGATATCATTGAGCGTATTCAAAATCATGATGAATATCCCGCATTATTTAGGAAGGCTTTTGGTATCGAAGATCGAACGGAAATTGATAAGTTTTTGGTTGCAAAGGCGATTGCACAATATGAAAGGTCTCTTGTTACAGCCAATTCAAAATACGACCAAGTTTTAAGCGGTAGTTCTTCTGAAGAATTTACGGATGAAGAATTTGAAGGCTATTTGATGTTTTTTGACGAGCCAAGTGCCGTTGCAGATGCTGAATGTTTTCATTGCCACGGAGGAGCAAATCTAGCAAGTAATGAGTTTTTCAATAATGGACTGCAGGACCCTGAGTATATAACAGATGAGGGTGTTTTTTTAGTGACAGGAAATTCTACAGATATGGGGAAATTTAGAGCTGCAACTTTAAGAAATCTAGAACTTACAGCACCATATATGCACGATGGTAGAATAACAAGTTTGGAAGGTGTCGTTGATTTCTACAGTGATTCAATTCATATTGCTGGTAATCTTGATGTCAATTTATCTGAACCCATTAATCTGTCCGATACTGAAAAAGGATTTTTATTGGATTTCTTAAGGACGCTAACAGATACCACATATTTGAGCAATCCTCATTTTTTAGATCCTTTCGAATAAGATTAAATAAGTATTATATAAATATTATATATATATTGTAATTGTGTATTTGGATTAATTAATATTCAATTTACAGTTCAAATTAATTAGGAAAATTGAAGGCATAGTCTAAATAGGCTATGCCTTTTTTATAATAGAATAGTTTATATTTGTTTAAATAGTAACTGTCTTTGATAAACACCTTCCCAGTATTAGATTTTTGCATTGATTTCCTTGATGCAAAAAAACCTTAATTGTTAACTTCATAATCCCTCTTTATGATTCTCATGAAAGAAAAACTGAGGCTATTTGCCTTTATCTGTTTCTTTGTCTCTATTGGGACAGATGCACTTTTTGCCCAAATTTCTCTAAATCTTGTTCCAACATTCAATGGTTGTAATTCAACACCATCTGGCTTTGTAAACCTATCCGTTAGTGGTGGGGATGGAAATTATACCTATCAGTGGAGTACGGGTTCGGTTGCTCAAGATTTATTCTTTGTGCCAGCAGGTACATATTTCGTAACGGTGGTTGATGGAG
Source organism: Sphingobacteriales bacterium (assembly GCA_900299495.1). GTDB lineage: Bacteria > Bacteroidota > Bacteroidia > Chitinophagales > Saprospiraceae > AM-2324. Next base: position 890 of record OMKD01000087.1, on the reverse strand, counting down.
CTGGAGTAGAGGCTACTGGTAGCGTAGACATTGAAGAGCCTGATACTTTAATCTTGTATCCGCCAAACATTGACTTCAATTGTGTTGATTCAGCATTAATTAGTTTAACTGTAGAAGGGGGTGTACCTCCTTACGATATTCAATGGTCAAATGGCGATACAGGTATTCAAAACACATTACCATCCGGAAATTTTTCAGTTTCCGTGTATGATGAATCTGGCTGTGCTGCTTATTATGCTAGTGAGGTTCCGGATAGCTTTTATATTGATTTGATCATATTTGATGAGAGCTGTAACATGGAATGTGATGGTAGTATCTTCACTTCTGTAAATGGTGGAAGTGGTCCCTATACTTTTGAATGGGAGCATGGAGCGGATAGTTCTTATATTTTCCCTTTACACGCAGATACTTTTGTAGTGACGGTTACTGAAGGATCGGGATGTGTTGCCTATGGAACTGGTATTGTCAATACACCAGACCCTATCCTTATTGACTTTATTTCAGACACCATACTTTGTGGAGCAGATCCTTTTGCAGATGTATCTGTAGACATTACAGGAGGCTTTCCCCCTTTTAGCTATTTATGGTCAACTGGAGATGTTGGTCCTATGGTTAGTGATTTCCCTGTTGATTCTATGCTCACATTAACGGTATTTGATTCGCTTGGATGTTTTGCTCAGGATACATTCTTTCATACTACTATTGATTCTCTTAGCGTAGATATGAATATTTTTCCGGATGATTGTGGTGGTGCACCTAATGGAGCAATTTATTTAACTATAACAGGAGGAGAGGGTCCATTTTCTTATAATTGGTCAAATAATTCTTCAGGCACCTTTATTTATGGGCTTTCTGATGGAGATTATTCGGTTACAGTTAATAATGATGAA
>OMKD01000086.1 GCA_900299495.1 Sphingobacteriales bacterium | reverse complement strand
TTTTTGATGTATATTGGAAAAGTACGTAATATTTATTTTGTTAGAGCTATAACTAATCGTATTCAATATGTTTCAAAGAACATCCTTCGCTCTCTTTATCCTTATGATCGGCATTACATTAAATGCTCAGATTTCATTCACAAACAACAACTTCCTTATACCAAATCATACATTCCATTCGGGAGTAGGTCTGGGAATTTCCGACATGAACAATGACGGTTTGTCTGATATAATCCACCTTGATCAAGGAAGAAATCTCTTCATAAGTTATCAGGTCCCTGGTGAAGCATTCAATACCGTTGAATTTCAGAGCTTAGCCAACTCCAGCCAATGGGCCATGTGTGTTGCAGATATTGACAATAATGCCTTTCCTGATGTATTTTCTGGAGGGTATTATGATGGATTAAAAGTTGCCATTGCCGATGATCAGGGTACAAGTTTTACGACAACTGTTTTACCTGGAGATGAAATTTTCACTCAAGCAAGTAATTTTGCTGATATAAATAATGATGGTTTCGTAGATGTTTTTGCATGCCACGATGATGCTACCAGTAAAATATATTTAAATGATGGCGACGGGACCTTTACTGAATCTACTATCATTGACTTGACCACTACACCTGCCAGTGATAATAGTGGTAACTACGGAGCTGTTTGGACTGACTTTGATAATGATGGTGATATAGATTTGTACATTGCTAAATGTAGACAAGGAGTATCTAATTCCTCTGACCCAAGAAGAATAAATACACTCTATGTAAACGATGGATTCAATAACTATACTGAAATGGCAGAGGAATATGGTCTGAAGATTGGAGCTCAATCCTGGACTGCTGACTTCGGCGACATGGATAATGATGGTGATTTGGATTGCTTTATAACCAATCATGACGTTGACAGTCAAATTCTTGAAAATGATGGTACAGGGCATTTTACCGATATCACTAATTCTACCAATATTGATATACCTGGACTTCCTATACAAGGGATATGGGAAGATTTCGACAATGACGGCTATTTAGATATAATCGTAGCAGGATCCGAACACTCTATCTGGAGAAACAATGGAGACAAGACGTTTACATTCGTGGAGGCCTTTGATAATAATGATATGGAATCCTTTGCAACAGGCGATTTAAACTCAGATGGTTTTGTCGATATCATGGGCGGATACGCAAATATTTATACCTCTCCGTCTGACATTGATGATGTAATCTGGTTAAATGATGGAAATGACAATAATTATCTTTCAGTTAATCTAACTGGAATGATCAGTAATAGAGATGCAATTGGCGCAAGAATCGAGATACATGGAGATTGGGGGGTACAGGTTCGTGAGGTAAGAGCTGGAGAGTCCTATGGTATCATGAACGATTTGCAACAAGTATTCGGTGTAGGAACCTCTACATCCGTGGATCAACTAGTTGTAAAATGGCCTTCTGGCATTCAAACAGTTCTAAACGATTTAGATGTCAACCAAACTTTAAATATTCTGGAGCAAGACTGTGAAACAGTAGCAGTTGATTTGATATATGATACAAACAACTTAACCCTATGTGAGGGAGAAACATTGGAGATAGAAGGACCAGCTGGCTTCTCTGAATACCTTTGGAATAATGGTGATGTAAACCAAATTCTTACCGTTACTGAACCGGGAATGTACTTTCTACAGGTAGAAGACGATGAAGGATGTATCGGTATTTCTTCATCAATCATTATTGAAGGTCCATCAGCTATTAACCCAGTAATTAGCACAATGGATGATACAAATACCTGTGCCGGTAATACGGTAGAGATCAGTTTAGAAGGTGTTAACACGAACTATACCTGGTCTACGGGTTCAACAGAATCACAAATTAGTGTTACTGAAGGTGGAATCTTCTACGTTACTGCTTTAAATGGCTGTGACGATGTATACACCTCAAACGAAATTGAAGTTAGCTTTATTGAAGTTGAAAACCCAATTGTTGAACCGGATACAATTACTAGCCCTGGTGCCTATACCTTTGTGTCGGATAATCAATCTACGCTTTGGTTTGAAAACAATCCACCGACCGGAGATCCAATTGCTACTGGATTAACCTTTGAAACTGCTATCCTTATCGAGGATGTCACTTATTATGCGCAAAGCTTTCTTTCCAATGATCAGCAAATCATTGCTGGAGAATCAGAGCAAATGGGTTCTAATATTTTTAGTGGAGGAGTTTACAACGGAGCTATCATTTTCAATTGTTACGAAACCTTCATTTTGAACTCTGTTGAAGTATACGCAGAAATCCTTGGGGAGAGAAATATTATTGTAACCGACGAACAAGGAACAGTTATTCATGAAAAAACAATCTCAATAGACCAAGAAGGGTGGTCAACACTTGAGCTAGGCTTCGAAATAGAACCAGCAGAGGGACTATACCTTACAACAGATCAGATATTGAACAATGAATTATATGGTGAAAATAGTCCTTTCTTCGGTAGAAATAATGCCAACGTTTCTTATCCTTACGAGATAGGTGAAGTAGGAGAAATGATTTCCTCTAACTTTGGAAGTCCATATTATTACTATTTCTATAACTGGGATGTCACCGTTGAAAAAGAATCTTGTTATTCGGAAATAGTAGAAGTAAATGGGGTTTATAATCCTGATACCAATACAGAATACCTAGGTAGCTTGCAGGAATTAACTATTTATCCAAATCCATCCAGCGATATGCTATTCATCAAAGATTTTGATTTAAGCTTTGCGGATGAAATTAACATTTACGATTTAAATGGTAGAAAACAACAAGTTACCCTTAAGCAAGGGTACATTGATTCAAGCAAATTACTAAGTGGACATTACATCTTAGAATTAAAACAAGAGTCGACAATAATAAGAGCTAACTTTATAAAGCAATAAAAAAGGGGAGTAATCATACTCCCCTTTTTTTATTGGATAATTATTCTTGAAAAATATTGTTTGCCATCTTTAGCCAATATTTGTAGCACTACAATGCCTGTATAATTATCTGATATCTTATAGATATTATTTGCTTGGAAACTCAACCTGAGTTCTTGGCCATCAAGGCCAAAGGCTTTTAAATCTGAGACTTGAATATCTCCATCGAGTGAGAATGCATTTCCAGCTCCCAAAGGATTCGGATAAACATCAATCGACCGATTTAGATGTCTCGTACTTACACCAGAAATGAGTTCTAAATCACTGACTGCTATACTATCTGAACTTATTAAAATAGGTTGTAAGTCAGCAGTTTCATACATCGACTTAAAATGTTGTACTTCAGGCAGTTGATCATCTTCAAACAAAGGATTAATCCAACGAGGGGATAAGGTTTGATAATGAACTCTAGCATAAGCCTTAACACTACCATAAAATGTTCCCATCTTTATTCCAAAACTAACTTTGTCTACACCAGTCCCTTCTATTCCATCTGAACTGCGGTTATAGTTAGCATCTTCTGTTGCCATCCCCACTATAGCAACAGTATCATAGGTTACGTGGTCAGTGACAAACCCCTTAGGAACTAACCTGTTATCCTTTATCGTTTGGTATCCAAATTCAAGTATAGTGGTAAAATCTCCGTTGATATCAGCTGGCACCAATTCGTATACCTGAACTTGATTTTCATTGGATATATAATCATAATGAGGTTCAAAGTCATCATCATGTGCAATCAACTCATAGTCCTCATTAAATGCTCCGGAATGAAATATTGTATCTCCATCTAAATCATCAATCAACAGGAATTCTATGAATGCTCTACGGGATGGAAAACCTGAAGGAAATTTGTGTCCTGCTTTATTCTCTAATGTGTATTCAAATAGTATGGTGTCCGAATATACTCCTGCAAAGTCAAGCGAAGCATTTAGGGACCTTTGTTGCAGTAATTTTAGAGTCTTAGAAATTGTTCGATCAAAATTCTCAGGACTGGCATTGATCTGAAGGGTATCGCGATATGTTTTCATCATTTCGAGCATTGTTGCATTGCCACCGACTAATTCATGTTGTGAATAATGCGGCCTTGGCTCTAAAAATTGATAATTAGCTGATACTACAACGGGTTCCTCCAGCACTGGCAAATGACAGGACTGACAAGATTCACCATTGGTATTATATTCCGAATTCACCCATTCATGATAGGTTGCCTGTTCTATATAGAAATTGCCCGTTGGCTGACTTTCAAGATCTAATGATTCAATTACTAAGGTATGACAGGAAGCACAAAGCTCAGATTGACTGACATGATCAGAGTATAAAGGTTCAAAACCTACAAACTGCTGCATCGGAGGAGCAAATGGAAGCGCAAATGGACCATAGACTACTCTAGCTGTATCAATATTCAATTGCCCACCCAACAGGTCACCTAAGCCATCTGCCGCAATCTTATGACAAGAACCACAAGAAACACCTTCTAATCCTATCGTGTCAGCATAAAGGTCTTCCATAAGATAATGGGGATTACCTCTCAGTATTGATGTGTAATGACCCATAGGGGCATGACAAGAGGTACAAGTTGTTTCTATAGTATTTTTATGATCCGGATTGACATACACTTCGTGTGCAACTTTCGCTCTCCAGTAGGGATCTTTTGCAGAGTTTGCCATCATAGTAGCTTCCCAGTCCGTAATGAAACTCACATCCTCTCCAAAGATATTTACCATTGCATTTCCATTAGGATCTGTACTATGGCATCCCTCACATGCTGATGAAGGTGGAAACATAAGCGTAGAATCTACTGGAGGCATAATATTCATATGCCCTACATATTCAAGTTTTAAGCACTTATTCCCTTTTTCATCCAGACCAAAGACTCCTTCCTCCATAGAAACGAAGGACAAAGAGAAAACACTTAATACAATTATGAAAGTAACTAGAAACTTCATTTATGAATCAATTAAAATCTTATCCCTGTTCCTACCCAAAATCTTAAAAAATCGATGGTTTGGCTTTTATAAATAAAAATATCTTCAAATATCTCAACTTCGAAAGTTCCCCTTTGATAGGTAAATCCTGCTGTTAAATTAATAACGCTTTTATCAAGTCCAAAAAGCTGTTTTTCCATCCAAACTCCGGAGTACAATCCGCCTTTAGATACCAATACATTAGTCCGGAAATCTTTATCGAGGAAATTTACCATACTTGAGGATGAATATCCATACCCAATTTCTGCCATAAAGTTAGTTGTAGCTTTTTTCTTTGGTACATAGTAAACGCAAATAGAAGGAGTCAGAAACATCTTTTTTTCTGAAGGACTGTAATTGATATAAGATAATGAACCTCCAAAACCCAGCTTCTTTCTTCCTAAACTCCAAACAGAATATTTCAGGTGCGGATTTATATTCATACCACCTTCTTGCTCGATTTGGAAGCCGAAATTTGTACTTAACTGATTTTGAATTCCTTTTTTAAATTTATTCTTATCTGGAAAGACGTAACTATTCTTTTTGTTTTGGTAAGAATATATTTTTTTGTCTTTCTCATTTAAGTATTCAACTTTTTTACGCTTGTTATTTTTCCCATAGGTGTAAACATATTTTATATCCTTCGTAGATACTGTTTGTAGTTCATCATCGTTAATAAGCTTGAACACTACAGAATCCTTATCATAGCTAATTATCTCACAAATTAGTTCATCCCGATCTTCCCAAACAATACTTTGTTGACCGAATAGATCTACTCCAAATACAAGCATTAAAAGGATACAAAAATGTTTGAATTTCATACAAAATGTTTTCATCAATATATAAATAAAAGTCAGCAATAAATTATCTTTCTTTAGAATTATATAATTATGACGAATCAAAGTCTTTTTCGGTTGAATGATTATTTATTGATATGCTTTTTGCTCTTGATTTCAATGTTTGAACTTAAGGGACAAAACCTAATTCAAAATGGAAGCTTTGAAACTGGAATTGCAGGTCCTTCCTTGGTGGCAAAGTACTGGTATAGTTGCGGGACAAAAGGTTATACTCCACCAAACTTACACAACACAAAAAATATAAAACCGTTATTTAAGGTATATACATTAGCTCAAGATGGAGATCAGTTCATCTCCTTAGTGACCAGAGCCAATCAGAGTGTTGAATGTATAGGTCAACAATTAAAAAAAAGCTTAAGTATTGATTCAACTTACCTTCTTGAAATATATCTGAATAGTTCCGAATTCTTTGAAAGCCGAACATCTATCAAATCAACAGAAACAGCCGATTTCAATATTGCTGCAGATCTTGAAGTCTATGGTCTTACAAATGCAGGTCAATATATCCTTCTTGACGTTTATGAAGACATAAAGCACTACAACTGGAATAAGTACACCACCACTTTCAAAGCATTAAAAGAATTTGCGGCAATCGAATTCAGAGCGTTTTTCACCTTTGATCAACTCCTACCCTACAATGGCCATATCCTTATCGATAACATCACCTTAAGCAAACTTTGACTTCTTAGTTTTGTAAATGAAGGCAGGTGGAATATTGAAAAGGCAATAATCCATATTGAGATTATCAAAACTGTCTTTGATATACCTGTAATCAATCAATGAATACTGAAATTGCCGGAACTGCCCATCCTCTTTAAGAAAATATTTAATCTTTGTAAATACATCTTCTTTCTGGGCATAATTGAAGTTTGCGATGGGCAAACAAGAAATGACTACATCTACTGATGCCGGATCAAAAAGTTGACATTCCGTTAGGCAGGTATTTACGACTTCTAGCCTTGAGTCACTTATTGAATTCAGTTCAGTATAAAATTTAGGATGCACCTCAAAGGAATATAGCTTTGAATCTGAGTTGATTCGAGTCAAAATATTTTTAGTTATAGCCCCATTTCCACCACCAAGTTCAATCACAGTAAGCTTTTTAGAAAAATCTATACCTTTCAATATCTTTTTGGAAAGGTATTTTGAGCTGGACACTAAGGTTCCAACCGTTTTAAGATTCTTTAGGCCTTCGATGGTCATACTTGGTTTATTCATAGTCTTAATTTGAGATGTTTTTAAAATATAAGGCTTTGGATCAATAGGCTTCTTGCGTTTCTAAAAACTGCATAATCGGCATATCATACAACCAGGAGTTTTTGTTATTCCTTCGCTCTACCAAATGCACATAAGATATATAATCCTGAACTACATTTATCTTGTCTGAAGGCGTAACAACCAATAATTGCAAATTAAGTTGTTTACACAAATTCATCAAGTATCTGGCCTTTTCATCATCCTGATTACTGAAGGATTCGTCAATTGCAATAAACCTAAATGACTTGGTTTGCATGCCATCCGACGTCAATCCAAACTGATAAGATATGGCAGAACCCAAAATGGTATAGGTCAATTGCGCTTTCTCCCCTCCTGACAATTTACCCATATT
>OMKD01000085.1 GCA_900299495.1 Sphingobacteriales bacterium | reverse complement strand
CATTATCTTTAGCCAGTTGATTAAGCTCAAGAGCATCTTCTGGAAAGAATGAAATATCTATAACATCTTTCTTTGCTTCTATGATTGCTCGTAGCGTGCTAAATCCAAGGAATCCTGGTACTGCACAGATAACCAGATCATAATCTGCAATAGCTTCTTTCAGGTGAGTAGTATTCGTTACGTCTAGAAGTTGCGCACTAAGTTTATCCGATCGTTTAGCTACCCTATCGAGTACAGCCTGACTGAAGTCAGTAATGGTCACATCGTGTTCTTTTGCTAGGTCTATGGCCATAGCACTGCCGACCATACCTGCCCCAAGGACAATTATTTTATTCATCTTAAACTAAGTTTGTTCGTATAATAAATGGAAAGGATTGGTAAGCGGATACTTACAATCCCGGAATGAATACCCAGGGCATCTGTGATAGGATATATGCCTGAAATGGTCTCATGACCTAAACATACGAAATGTAATAAAAAAGAAGGCATAAACCTTCTTCTTATTATTCGTTTACCAATTCTACACCGGTTACGATATAGTTTGTCTTACCAAGCCAAGGCATGGTTTTGTATCGTTCCTTATATGATAATTTTACTTTTCTGCCTTCGTAATTTTGAAGATCTTCATAGACATCGTCCTTGATTACAGAAAAATCCCAGATGTTTCCCTGAAGGCCATCTGCACCACTATCGCCTGAAAGTCCACCTAAGTTTAGTTGTCCTTCATAGGTTTTGAGTACAACACCCTTTTTAGTCACTTTAATTAATTGACCTGCTCGGGTACCATCAGAATAAGTCCATGAGCATACCCACAGAAAGCCTAATCCTGCAATCAAAGCTATAACAGATAGCCATTTTAATAACTTTTTGAATTTGTTTCCAGCAGCTTCGCCGATTTCTTCAAGTTGATCTTTAATATGAGACATTGGTTATTTTTTTTGGGAAAATAAGCAATGATCTAATTAGGTAGGATAGAAATGATAAATTATTTAATCAATTTTCTCTTCCGAAGAGAATTTGAATAAGTAATGTTTACTAAGTGCAGTTTTGGTTTCATTTGTTTTAGTAAATATTTTCTGAATCTCATTGAATAAGGTTTTTTTATCCTTATACAATTCAATAAAATGAGTTTTTTCAAAACCCTGTTCTAATTTGTCCAAAGACATAAATATCTCGTAGAGATTATCTTCAAATGCTTTCACAGGTTCTTTACTGATAATATCAATATTCGTGATTGCTTCAATCTTACTAATAGTCTCAAGCGTTAGATTCACTTTGCCACTTAATATTTTGGAAATTTGTTGAGGTGATACCTCCATTAGGGCAGCTAGATCTTTCTGCTTGAGTTGATTTTTCTTTAGATAGGAATGAAGTTTTACAGCAATATGTTGACTGAGTTTATTCCATTTTCTGTCAGCCCTTTCCTTGTTGTAAAGGGCCATAAAATCACTTTTGGGCGTGTCTAAGTCGTGTATAGATCGACTTTTTGTCTTAAAATCTTTCATAAGTTAATGTTCTAAGATTAAGAAATCTTCCTTAAAGAGAATTTCCATTTTTCTTAGGTAGTCTCTTGCGACAGTAAGTTTTTGTAGTTCTTTATTTGTATGGTTACGCTCATTCATGGTTTTGGTGAGCTTTATAGCCCCACCAGTTATCACAAATGTATTTGCTTCAATTCTAATAGCATAAAGTCTAAGCCAGCTCCTCTTTTTATTTCCTTTGACCTTGGATTTTTGATATACTCTCAATTTGTAATCCGAGTCAGATAAGGGCTGAAACATTTTTTGTAACTTATTATATGGGTCGTTTTTACCAAACTTTGCCATAATTATAAGCTTATCAAATAGATTTTGAGCTTCCTCAATAGTCTCCTCAACCGCTTTTTCAATTGATTCGTGCTTGAAAAAAGGGCCAAATAGGTCAAGCCTATTGTTGTAAAAAAAATCATATAGATAGCTTGCATCCAGCCAATTATGGAATAGGATGGTCAATTCATCCTGCTCCTGATCGGGGAATTGCATTGAATACAAGCTGCCTTTAATAATTTCCAATATATTCATTAACTCAATCTTAATCAACCTATAGGTTGTTTTTTTTATAACAAATAAAACACTTTACATGTATTTAATTATAATTTATGACAAATAGTTTCATGTATGTATTTGTTTTTAAGTTTTATTTTTTTTCTTGTTTTGGTTTAATAATTATCTTATCCTATACTTCTAGGCTTTTGTATTAATATTAAGCGTAATATTTTTTTGTATAAATGGCTTTAAATAAAAAAGAGACAGAACGATATAGCAGACAACTGCTAATGCCAAATTTCGGTATGGAAGGGCAGGAGCGCTTAAAAAGCTCTAGCGTACTTGTAGTGGGTGCTGGCGGCTTAGGTTGTCCAGTATTGGAATATCTTGTGGGTGCTGGGGTAGGACTGATTGGTATTGTAGATGGAGATACCGTTTCTTTTAATAATCTGCACAGGCAATTATTATATAGCGAAACTGATCAGGGGAAACTTAAAGCCAAATGTGCTGCCCGGATACTTAAAGAGAAAAACTCTACAGTAAAAATTAATACGTATCCTGTTTTTCTAAGTACCTCCAATGCCATGGAATTAGCCAGCCAATATGATGTTTTGGTTGATTGTACAGACAATTTTGCCAGTAGATATTTGATTAATGATTTGGGTGTGTTGCACGATTTGCCTGTGGTATATGGATCTGTACATCAGTTTGAAGGCCAGGTGTCTGTGTTTAACTTGAAAACTGATCAGGGGCTAAGTCCAAATTACAGAGACCTGTTCCCCGTTCCACCGGCAGCGGGTACGGTTCAGGATTGCGCTGAGGGAGGTGTCTTGGGGGTTCTACCAGGTATTATCGGATCTCTTCAGGCCTTAGAGGTGATTAAAATAATAACAGGTCTTGGGGAGACTCTTGCAGGTCAGTTATTGTTATTTGATGCTTTAGACAATAAATACAGAAAGATAAAGTTTAAGCCATCGGAACCTCCAGTAGAAATTAATAAACTCATAGATTATGAGCAGTTTTGCGGAGTCTCTAAAAGTACGGCGTCAGCACTTGAAGTGTCACCAGAGCAAGCACGGGAATTAATCGAAAAAGAGGAATGGACTTTAGTAGATATTAGAGAAGCTGCAGAACGTGAGCTTTCACATATAGGGGGAATTCATGTTTTGCAATCTGATGTGAAGACCTTTTTGGAACAGCATAGTAGGATGTCTAACATACTGTTTTATTGTCGCAGTGGTCGTAGAAGTTTGGCGTTGGTTGAAGAAATAAATGACTCAATAAATATTGAAGTCTTAAGTTTGAAAGGTGGCCTGCTTGGATATATTGACTTTTGGGATTTAGATCTCGTCAAATATTGATCATTCAATTTGAAGTTGGAGTACTTTAACTAATATTATTTTATCAGTTTAATTTGTTGTTTAATCATATATGAGTGAAATACAGTTTAAGCAATGGGTAGATGATTATACCGAGTATTTGTTGGCTTGGGCGCTTATGAAAATTAGTGACCGAGGAACAGCGGAGGACTTAGTTCAGGATACTTTTTTGGCTGCTTATCGTTCGAAGGATAATTTCAAAGGAGAGGCTAGCCCTAAAACTTGGTTAGTATCTATTCTTAAAAATAAAATTGCGGATCATTATCGTTCTGCTCAACGGAAGAAGGTTCAGTACGAATCATCCGGGCAAATGACAGAGAATGAAGCGGCATTTTTTGATAAGAAAGGCCATTGGTCACCTGCATTTTATCCCACAGAATGGGAGGAACAGGATAAACTGGAGGAAAATGAAGGTTTTCAAAAGGTTCTTAGTTTGTGCATCTCTGGATTGTCTACAAAAATGGCTGCTGTGATTCGATTAAAATTCTTTGAGCAACAGGATGGAGAGGATATCTGTAAGGAACTGGAAATTAGTTCGTCTAATTATTGGCAATTGGCACACAGAGCTAAATTACACTTAAGGGCATGTTTAGAGAAAAACTGGTTTAAAGTTCAGAAGGGATGAAAAAGATAATGGATAAGGCCATGATTTCCTGTGAATGCGCGGGACAACTTATTGAGAAAAAGCAAGAGATGAAATTGTCTTTGGCCGATCGAATGAAGTTGAAATTTCATCTTATGATGTGTTCCATTTGCCGTACCTTTGAAAAGCAAAGCAAGCTGTTGGGGGAATGGCTAGAGCAACAAAGTGAATTTCCTTCTCGCAAAGCTTTGGATAAGCTTAAGCAAAAAATTAAAGAACAATTGGATGATGAATAAATACGCACTTTTAATTAAACAGATTGTACTGCTTGTATGTACTTCACTGGCTTTTGTGAATTCTACCTCTGCGCAGGTTAATATTCAGGCATTAGATGTACTCAAGGGTTTGCAAGTAGGCGATGATGCTCCTTTATTTCATTTGGAAAATCAGGATGAGGAAGTTGTTTATTTGGAAGACAAATTAAAAGAAGGACCCGTAGTGCTCGTTTTCTACAGAGGTCAGTGGTGTCCGATATGTAATAGGCATCTGGGTCGTTTTCAGGATAGCCTTTCTTTGATTAATAATCTGGATGCTTCTGTAATTGCTATCAGCCCTGAGCAACCAGAATATTTATATGCTATGAAGGAGAAAGTAGATCTTGAATTTGATTTGCTGTACGATCAAGGATATTTTGTCGCTTCTGAATATGGTCTGTTATTTGATCCTGGAGAGTCTCTACGTAGTCGTTATGATAAGTTGTTGAATGCAAATTTTGAAGAAGCACATCAGGATGAACGCGGTCTTCTGCCTATTCCTGCAACATTTATAATTGGACAAAATGGTAAGATAGTGTGGCGACAATTCGATCCAAATTATAAAAATCGCTCTTCTGTTATAAATATAATGGAGGCTTTAAAGGCGATAAATTGATTTTTAATCAACCAAAGATATAATGAAAAGGTTATTCCAAGAGGAGTAACCTTTTTTTAATTTATATTGGGCAGCTAAAGCTTAGACATGAATAAAATACCTGTTTATATAGTTACTGGATATCTGGGTTCTGGTAAAACCAGTTTTATCAATAGTTGGATGAAAAATCGTTCGGATGAACGCCTGTTTATTATAGAAAATGAGATAGGAAAGGTCAATGTGGATGAACAGATGGTGGCTGGTAAGGATGTAGAACTGGTAGGTCTTACAGCAGGATGTATTTGTTGTTCGTTAAACGATGAACTATTGGATGTACTGGAAGAAATTAGTGCACGCAGAGATACATTTGACCGTCTTGTAATTGAGACAACTGGTATAGCCGATCCTTCAAGTATTGCGGCTCACTTTATTCAAAATGATGGAGTAGCACAGGTTTTTGAATTGATGTCTGTTCATACCTTAGTGGACGCCGAGAATGTTGAGTTTTGGCTGAAGGAAGTTAAGGATGCATCCAGGCAAATTAGTTTTGCTGATTTTGTTTTGATCAACAAGATTGATCTGGTTTCTTTAGAGAAATTACAGGAGGTCAATACCATAGTCGGTAAAATAAATCCAACAGCAGAGATATATGCAGCTGTCCAGGGAGATTTTGATATCGATGCCTTTGTCGATCAAAAGGCTTTTGCTGCTGATTCGTTCTCAGATAGATTAGAAGTATTGCCAGCCTACGAATCTGTAGGTATCCATGGTATCAAGACCTTTACCCTATTTTTTGATGGATTTTTAGACCTAAGATCCCTAATCAAGGACCTGGCAATGTTTCTAAGTGTCAATCTAAATCATGTTTACCGCATAAAGGCAGTGGTTGCCGTGAATGATTACAATAAACGAATCCTGTTGCAAACTGTCCGCAAAGGATATAGTATGTCGGATGGAATGGAATGGGCAGAAGGCGAGGCTATCCGTTCAAGCTTTGTTTTCATAGGCAGCAATCTAGATAAAACAGCAATTGAAGCCATGATCAAGAAACACAATCTTGTCAATTAATAAGATATTTTAATTCCGAATTACATATTGAGTATTGAGCCTTTGTTTTTTTATTAAATGTGGGGTTTGATTACTAATTTTAACCAAATTTATGAACCAAATTAAATTGAAAATATATGAAGTCAGCAACCATTGTAGGTGCAGGTTTAGTCGGATCATTGTGGTCGGTATATCTTGCAAAGGCAGGATATAAAGTTACCATTTTGGAAATGCGTTCGGATCTTCGAAAGGCAGATATTTCAGCGGGTAAGTCTATCAATCTGGCACTTTCTGTAAGAGGTTGGACTGCATTGGAATCAGCAGGAGTAGCTGATGAGGTGAAAGATATCGCAATTCCTATGTATGGCCGAACAATGCACGATGAGGCAGGAAATCTGACCTATCAGCCTTATGGTCAGGATGGGCAGGCTATTTTTTCTGTTTCTAGGGCAGGGGTGAACTGCCGCATGATGGAAATTGCTGAGAAGTATGGACAAGCGGAAATCCTGTTTGAAAAGCAGTGTTTGGATGTGGATTTTGAAAACGCTATCGTATACTACAAAGACGTAAAGACCGGAGAAGAGGGACAGCTTAAATCAGATGTTGTATTTGCAGCTGATGGTGCTTTTTCTGCCGTACGATACAAAAGCATGCAGAAGCAAAGAGGTTTTAATTTTAGCCAACACTTTATAGAGGATGGCTACCGAGAGATTTTACTACCTGCGAATGCTGATGGTTCTTATAAACTAGAGAAAAACAGATTACATATTTGGCCAAGAGGTCGATTTATGATGATTGCACTTCCGAATGAAGATGGATCGTTTACTTGTACACTGTTTATGCCTGGTTCGAATCATGAGTATGCTTTTGATAAGCTAAAATCCAAAGATGATGTCAATCATTTCTTCAAAGAAGTTTTCCCGGACTTCTATGAGATGATGCCAGAGATTGGAGATGCCTGGGAAGACCATCCGCTTTCTGGAATGGTTATTATCAGATGTTTCCCTTGGTCTTATGGTAAAGTAAGTTTGATAGGCGATTCTGCGCATGCAACTGTTCCATTCTATGGACAAGGTATGAATAGCGGATTTGAGGATTGTCGAATTATGAATGAACTTATGATCAAGCATAATGAAGATTGGGAAAAAGTGTTCAAGGAGTTTGAAACTGTTCGTAAGCCGGATGGAGATGGTCTTCAAGATCTGTCCTTGCACAATTATTATGTGATGAGAGATTATGTAGCTGATCCGGAGTTTTTGTTGCAAAAGAAATTTGAACTTAGGATCTCAAAACTATATCCAAATAAATATTTGCCTTTATATTCACAAGTGTCATTCAGTAATATCCGTTATTCGGAGGCCTACTCAAAAGGTATGGAACAGGATGCCTTTATTAAGGAGATCATGGCAGAGCACGATATACAAAAGCTCTTTGATGAAGATAAGGTCGATGATCTGATTCATGAGATTTTTGCAGAAAGACCAGTTTACGATCTGACTACTAACTAAGATTATTACTACTCAAATTAAGAATTATGCACGGAATAGATCCTAAGATACTGGAGCAGCTAAAGGAGAAGTTCGATGATATGGGTCAGGATGTAAATGCGCATCTAAAAGGCTTATTGGAAAATACGCCTATCACCTATTGGGATTATATTCAAACGGATGCTTTGTTGGGGCTTCAGATCCAAAGAACACGCTGGCCCGATGAGATGGTTTTCATCGTATACCATCAGATCAATGAATTGCTTTTTAAAATGATCCTTTGGGAGATAGAGCAGGTTGCATTTAAAGAAGACCTTACCACTACCTTCTTTGCAGATCGTCTGGATCGCATCAGTCGTTATTTCGATATGCTGACTTCTTCCTTTGAAATCATGGGTGAAGGGATGGAGGTAGAGCAATACATGAAATTCAGACATACACTTACGCCTGCAAGTGGATTCCAAAGTGCTCAATATCGAATGGTTGAATTTGCATCTACAGAACTCATCAATCTTATCGATATTCGCTTCCGTGCAACGATTGACAGGGACACACCTTTCAGTCACGCTTACGATCATTTGTATTGGCAAGCAGCTGGTAAGGATCATAAAACGGGTGAGAAGTCTACCTTGATTCGATTGTTTGATGAGCGTTACATGGAGGATTTTATTACCTTCATGAAGCGATACAATACGCATAATATAGCTTTGAAATTTAAATCACTACCTGAAGAAGATCAGAAGGATATCAAATTAATCAATGCGATGCGCCATTATGACCATACTGTAAATGTTCAATGGGTTATGGCTCATTATAATACAGCAGGCCATTATTTGGATGGGGGTAAAGAGAAAGCTGAGGCAACAGGTGGTTCAGATTGGCGCAAGTATATGCATCCTAAATATCAGAAGCGTATTTTCTTCCCATTCCTGTGGTCTGATGAAGAGATCAAAGATTGGGGCATCACAAACTTGGAAGGACATAAACAGATCGTTTCTTTGGATGATCTGAGTTAGAATAATTTTTTACCCTTAAAATTTCATAGCTATGCATGGAGGAAGACGGTATTCAGTAAAGGAAATGTTCCGATTCAGCAAGAAATATTTATTGCGTTTTCTTGCTTATCATTCGTTGATCGTGGTCATCTTTTATTTTACTGGTTGGAAATGGATGGCTATTCCCTGGCAACCGTTATCCCTAGTGGGTATAGCTGTGGCATTTTATTTAGGCTTCAAGAATAATTCATCCTATGAACGGATGTGGGAGGCAAGGAAAATTTGGGGTGGTATTGTGAATGCATCCAGAACCTTTACAGTGATGGTTAGAGATTTTATCAATAATCAAGAAGCTGATGTGAAATTGGATGATGCTGAGTTAAATGATATCAAGAAAACCATAGTAAAAAGACATGTGGCCTGGCTTTATGCGCTTACTTTTCATATGCGAGCGCCAAGGGGATGGGAGCATGAAACTATGGGTAAGATGAATTTTAAGGAAATGGTTGGTCTAACCTATAATGATGACAACTTCCAAAAATTAGGACCTTATTTGTCGAAAGAGGATTTGGACTATATTCTGTCTAAAGGAAATAAAGCTTCTCATTTGGTCAGTCTGCAATCTATGCATTTTGCAAAATTGAGATCTTCCGGGCACTTAGAGCATTTCAGACATTTGGAATTGGAGAATATGCTCAAGGAATTGTATACGCTAATGGGTAAGTCTGAGCGGATAAAGAATTTTCCATTTCCTAGGCAATACGCAACAGTAAACCTCTTCTTTGTAGTTATGTTTATTGTCCTTTTGCCATTTGGTATGCTGAATATATTTGGAAATTTGGATCCATCTTATCTGGTATTTGCAGCAATTCCATTCTCAGTGATTTG
>OMKD01000084.1 GCA_900299495.1 Sphingobacteriales bacterium | reverse complement strand
ATCCCGCTCTTTTCGAGAGTCAAACTGCAAAGATCGAGTTCAATGAGTTCATCAATAGTCACTGATGAACAATCCTATACTCCGATAGATTTTTATAGTGCTAAGCTTTTAGTTTTTTTCTCTAATTCATTAGTAGGTAATTGGCATGCAGCATTTTAATGGATACATTATTGCAGATAGTTTATTTAGTTCTACCACTTGATAAGCTTCAACAAAAAATGAAAATAACCACAGATAGTTTAATACCAAAAGAAAGAAAATCGGAACAATCGAATTATTGGCTTTGATAAGCATTTTGATAATGTTGGTTGTGGATTGAAAATGAAGAGGAATAACTAAAACACTTCTGACAATTTTATTGCATGGATTTCTTATTTTGAAGTTTAGTTATGTTTAATTACCAAATGAAAATTTTAAGAATCACTGAGAATTTACTAAAAATCAGGTGATTCTTATTGAGCAGTATTAGGATATGAGTGAAAGGAAGTTCAGCAGAAACAAATCGCTTTGAGATGATGGTATTTGAAACAACTAAAAATTTTGTATACCACAGATAATTGATTTATGGAAAGTACACCAAAGGAAGGATTAAAGGGATTAATTGAAAATTGGCAAAGTGATTTGATCGCAGCGGTGAGTGTTTCTCTTATTGCTTTACCTCTTTCATTGGGTATCGCTTTGGCTGCGGGTGCACCTGCCATGTCGGGCATAATTTCAGCAATTATTGGTGGTGTTGTAACAACACTTTATCGTGGTGGTCATATCTCAGTAAACGGCCCGGCTAAGGGAGTTATCGCTGTCATACTATTGGGAATTGCTTTGATGGATGATGGTTCAGGGCAAGCCTTCAATTACGTATTAGCAGCAGTGGTTGTTTCGGGTGCCATTCAAGTAGTATTGGGATTGCTGAAATTAGGTCGATTGGCGGATATATTTCATTCTTCCGTGATTCACGGTATATTGGCAGCCATCGGAATTATAATATTTGCTAAGCAAATCCATGTTGCCTTAGGTACACATTCCGATAGTCCGAGCATTATACAAAACCTTGTTGATGCAGTCCTATACCTACCTCAGGCTAATCCTTTTGTTGTGATTATTGCCCTAGCTGGTTTACTTTTATTGTTGTTTCATTCTAAAATTACAAACCGATTCTTCCATATCTTACCTGCGCCAATGTGGGTTATAGCGCTTTCCATTCCATTTGTTTATTGGTTCAATTTCTTTGACTTGCATGCCCTTTCCTTTTTTGGAAAGTCATATGAAGTGGGACCTGATTTATTGTTGGATATTCCTAATAATATTTTGGATTCAATAATGCATCCAAATTTTGGTAAAATTAATACTATTGAATTCTGGACAACAGTAATATCTCTTTTAATCATTACCAGTATAGAATCATTAGCAATTGCCAAAGCTGTTGATAAGATTGATCCCTATAAACGAAAGACGGATTTAAATAAAGATTTGACGGGTATTGGATTGAGTACGATGGTAGCTGGTCTAATCGGAGGTCTACCAATTATTGCTGTGATTATAAGAAGTACGGTCAATATTCATAATGGTGCAAAGACCAAGTGGTCCAATATGTACCAAGGGCTTTTATTATTAGTTTTTATTGTAGTTTTGAGCCCAATAATGAGACAAGTACCGCTCTGTGCTTTTGCCATTTTACTTGTTTATACCGGGTTTAAGTTGGCTTCACCTGCCGTATTTAAACAAATTTATAATCAGGGAATCGAGCAGTTAGTATTTTTTGTATGCACCATGATTCTAACGCTGTATACCAATTTATTGATTGGATTGCTTGGTGGATTATTATTGGTAATGGTCAGTCATATACTATTGGCCAAAGTATCCATACCTCAATTCTTTAAAATGGTATATCGTTCGGGTTCAGATTTGATAAAGAATCAAGATGGTAGCTACGATATTAAGGTGAAGGGTATTGCCAATTTTCTGGGCATCTTGAAGATTGACAAAATGATAGCTCAGATTCCTTCTGGAGTTAATGTTAATATCGATTTATCTGAGACCCGTTTGGTTGGTATTACTTACATGGATTATATAGTAGACTACCTGAAGGCTCAGAATAATACTGGCGGAAAAGTCCTGATTGTCGGTCTGGATTCCCATGTTTCTTCTTCGACCTACAATAAAGCTTTAAAAATTGCACCAAATAATCAGGTCGTGAAATTGTCAGCAAGACAAGAACGCTTGCAAAATTTGGCGAATGAGAATGGTTATCAATACAATAGTCAAGTAGATTGGAATACAACCTATTTAAAGAAATTTCACTTTTTTGAAATTAGACCTATTGAGCGAAAATCAAATTGTCTTAAAGGACAATTTGAAGATTTAAATATTTCTTGGGAGATTGCTGATGTGAACTTCAGTGAGGGCGGAGCTTTTACGGCAGAGACCTTTAATACGACCTTGATAGTCCTAAAATTAAATAAGAAAATACCTGTTTTTACAATGGAAAAAGAAGGGGTGTTTGAAAAAATATTTGATCGTGTAATGGCCTATACTGGATATAAAGACATTGATTTTGAAATGTATCCAAATTTTTCAAAGAAATTTCTGATCACTGGAAATAAAGAAGCTGAAATTCGAGCATTTTTTACAGATAAAGTCATTCGTTTTTTCGAAAATCACCAGATTTATCATTTAGAAAGTAATGGTGAAGCATTGATCATTTTTGATAAAATTAAATTGGCTCGTACAGACGAAACGGTTAAGTTTATTGATTATGGTAAAGAATTAGCTAAGCTGCTGGATGTAATCGATTAATGTATAGAGGTTTGGAGTATTAGATGCCGTTTGTATAAGTAGATGATTCAACTGTATTACAATAATGGAAAAGCAATCTTGGTTTGACTTGATGCACTCTTTCGGTTTTACCGATAATGAAGCAGAATTTTACATGATCGAAAAATTCTATCAGGAGAAGCATAGGAAATACCATAATCTGGATCATATAAAGGATTGTTTGGAAAAGTGCAGGTTGAATGAGGCCTCAAAATCGAATCGGGTTCTTCATCTGGCTTTTTGGTATCATGATCTTATATACAAGCCATTTAAAAAGGATAACGAACAAGCAAGTGCTGATTTGGCTGTACGGTTCATCAAGAAACAAACAGATGATGTTCAACTAGCAAATACAATTGAGCGTCTAATTATGGCAACCCTTCATAATCGAACGCCTGATACTATTGAAGAAGCGTACATGATGGACATAGATCTTTCAATTTTAGGCTCAAATAAAGAAAAGTATACTGCCTACACCCATAGTATTAGAAAAGAATATAGCGTGGTTCCCTGGCTTTTATACAAGAAGAAAAGAGTTGAAATTCTTGAAATGTTCATAAGTAAAGATGAACTGTATTACACAGACTATTTTAAGACTGAATTTGAAAATAAGGCAAGGCTTAATATTCAAAATGAGATCCAGCAATTGAAGACCTCATAAGTAATTTGTGAGCTTTCTTATTTTCTATACCTCCTAAGTATTCAACTTCAGAATATCCTGAATCGCTTTTACACATTTTTCAGTGTCTTCAAAAGGGAATAAATGACCACCATCTTTAATGGGGATGAATTCAGTATTCGGAAATAGGTGCATGATGGAATCAATACTTCGTGTATCTGCTATGTCACCATGGGTCGCGTAAAGATAATAGCTTGGAATACTAAGATTAATCGAGGAATAAAACGGATGGGTTAAGGCGAATATTCTGCTTTCAATGTCTTTGCTGAAAGTCAATTTGATGCCATTCTCTGTTTCCTCCCAACCGTGTTCAATATAATTATTAAACGAAGCATCACTAAAATTTTTGAAAAGCGTTTTGTTGCGAAGTTTTTCCGCCAGAAATGCTCTTGAGGGAAATTGATCAGATCGATTTGCTGCTTTTTTTGCCAGGGGCATGATCTTATGTGAAATTCCAAAGAATTGGCTGATGGCCATCATCCATCGAATTTTTCGGGATAAAACAGGAGGATCCATCATAATATGCCCTTTAAAAAGATCAGGTCTCTGCTCGGCTGCAAAAGCCAGAACTATGGCTCCAAAAGAATGACCGATCGCCCAGACAGGTTCTGTATAGTTTGCTTCAAGATATTCAATGATCTCCGGAGTGATATCCTTCCAGGAGCTTTTTAAGGTATAGCTTCCGTGGGCCAGTTTAGATATATAGCTGATGTCAAATTGCGGTAGTCGTTGAAACAAATCATTATAAACCTCAGCAGGGAAACCATTGGCATGTGCAAAAAATATCTTCTCTTTCATGGCGCTAAGATAGATTTTTGTTCAACAAGAATTTGGTGATTTTGAATGATTGAGCCGTTTGATAAATTAATAATCAACTCAAAAGAATGCCTAAGGGTGTAGGGCATTTACATAAACTATATAAGCTAATTCTAAAAGATTACGAAAAAAGCAAAAATGAGCTTAGATCTCCTGCTTTTTAGACTGTGTTTGTTATATTTAGGAAAAGATAAATTGAAAATAAATTTTAATTCAATTATGAATACCTCGAAGACCAAAACAATGCAAGATTTAGAATTTCCAATCAAGTTTTCATTTAAAATCTCGACGCTGGCAAATGATTTCAAGGCTACTGATGCATCTGGAAAAGTAGTCGCCTATGTGAGACAAAAAATGTTAAAGCTTAAGGAAGACATTCAGATTTTTAATGACGAAAGTAAAGAGAAAGTCAATTACTCAATTAAGGCAGATCGGTGGTTGGATTTTTCTGCTGCATATAGCTTTTTGGATAGTGAAAATGCTGAGTTTGGGAAGATTGTAAGAAAAGGATGGCGATCAATATGGAAAGCGGAATATGAGATAATCGATCAGTTTGGAACGACTCAATACAATGTTCGAGAAGAAAATGGTTGGGTAAAAGTATTAGACTCTTTACTTGGTGAAATTCCGATATTAGGATTGTTTACTGGATATTTATTTAATCCGACCTATATCGTTAAAGATTTGAAAGGAAATGAGATAATACGATTAAAAAAAGAACCTTCAATGTTCGGTAAGGAGTTTTCCGTGAACAAATTAGGGGAGTTGGATAATGACGATGATGATAGAATAATGTTAGGTTTGATGATGATGATCCTACTGGAAAGACGTAGAGGTTAAACAAAATCATAGACTCAACATGGCATCTATATTTATCTTTGCCAGATATTAGACTTGATTTGAAATCATTCAATATCCATTCAATCAAAATGGTTAATCAAAGACCTAAATTTTCAATAGGGGAGTATATCACAAATATCAATTTGAGTTAAGCTGAAATCAAGCAGTGGATAAAAGAATAAGGGCATAAAATATGCTGCTTATTTGAATCCCTGTGCAAACACATATATACTCAATCAATTTATGCCAAAAGTATTCTGCAAAAAATGCAAGTAAGCGCTTACAGAAGAGCTGACAATTATAGATACTGCCTATTTATATCAAGGAGTGGATGTAAGGGGCGATCTTCCCTATGATTTTATCCCTGCGGGGAAGATTTATTACAACACAGGGAAAATTGCAAAAAATCATAAAGATACTTGGTTGAGTGGTTTGAGAAGTGAATATCAAATTAAGAATCATACTGATACATCAAGACTCACCATTAATTGTTGTTATTTAGATGGATCCGCAGGTATTAATGCAATGTGCAATAATTCACACGAAGTGGCCACAAGGATAGGCGATTGTTTTATGTATAATTATATTGCTTGGGATCCTGAAAAAACGGAACTGAAATAGCTGTAAAGGTGAAGCATTCAAGCTATCGACATCTATTTGATCCTTTGATGTATTGGTATATTGTTGATTGAGTTTCTTCAATAAAGGATGCTGTCTAGATTATATATTTTAGTTTAGAAATACCTTTACGAAACATAGATATTAGTATATTTATCGACCTGATAAAATTGAATATTAGAACCTTTACGGTCAAAGGTTTTGGTTGCTGTTGATTATCAGTGCACTACCCACCATGTATAGACCTATATACTATTTAGTTTCTGCCCAAGCAAGCTAAGAGAGTTTATAAATACAAGTAAACACATTAAACATATTTTAACATGAAAAGTCAATTTCTATTATTTTTTGCAATAGTACTGCTAAGCGCTTGTAACAGTCCAAAAGATTCTGGTATAAGCAAACAACCAACTCTGGCGGATTATCAAGTTGGAGAAAAATGGGTTTGGAAGTATAAGGGTGTTACGACAGAAGGCGAGGTGCGATCCGATGGTGAGGATACCAGAGAAGTAGTAAGCACTGATGGAGGCTTAGGTATGACAATCGGCAATGATACCATTCCTCTTTCGGATATTGTGAAGCCTGAGGAAAGTCCAACTCCAAAATACGACTGGCCATTGGAAGTGGGTAAAAAATGGAGATATGAAAACAATTGGACGAGTCAAGATGGTACTACGGGAAATCAAAGTCAGGATGCTGAAGTACTTTCTTATCAGGAGGAAACAGTGAAGGCTGGTACATTTATGGCTTATACAATAAAATATACGGGCAAAACTACCAATTCTAGAGGGTATAGTGCAGATGAAGAGGAGGTTTGGTTATATGCACCTTCGATTAAAAACTTCATAAAACTCACACAAGATCAAGGTGATTTTCGCTATGTTGAGGAGTTGATTGAATATTCAAGACCATAATAGATCTCAATAGGGGAGTAGTCTGGGAAAGTTGACCTGAGGAAATCCTATTGGGTGTATGGATAATTATAAAGTGAATTAAAAAATGACGGCCATAATGGGAATAGATATTGTAGATACCCCAGGGGATTGGGTGCAATTATTTCTTATGGCCGCATTTGTCTTTGGCCTTGTTCTTTTCGTTTCATATAGAATTACTACCCCCAAGAGTGGGAATGGTATAATCGCCTTGGGAGTCTATGGACTCATTTTTTGGCCAACGGTTTATGATTACGATCTTGTACTTGGAGGCTTAGTTGGTTGTATTGCCTTAATCATATTTGGCGTGATACAAACAAGAAGGTTTCCAGATGAAAAATCCTATGAGAATCCCTACTCTGAAATCACTTTAACTGGTTTTTTGCTTGGGCTGATGTGGCTTGCGAAGATTATCTTTTTCTTTAAATCCTAGGACTAAGTTATATTGAAATATAAGTTGTTTTCTAAAGAGTCAGAATAGCTTTTATTAAACTATTTACATACTTAAAAATTATATGAAGCTGAATATTTTACAAATAACCTTGTTGTCAATAATATTGGTTTTTGAAGTTGCTTGTCAATCAGATAAAGGACAAATTAAGACATCCGATCATTCTCCCATTCAAGTAGAATTAACAAATGAGAGCAGTAGAGGATTGTCTAAAAGAGAATTGATGGAATTAGCATTGCCGGGTAAGCTTGCACCAGAAGGATTGTTAAGAGATGTTAGCAATAAAGAAGTAGATTTAAAAGATTTTAGAGGGAAATTATTGGTGATTGACTTTTGGGCAACGTACTGTGCTCCATGCTTGAAAGAATTACCAAAATTTATTGAAATGAGTAAAAACTATGATGAGGAGCAAGTAGAATTTATAACTATATCAACAGATGACCCATACGATTATTGGAAGGATTATGTTGTTGAAAATAACTGGACAAATAATAGCTACTGGATGGGCTTAGAAAATGAAAACTTAATACGCTCGTTTGTCCATTCAGAAATAGAAGTCGAAAACGAATTGCTTATTTTAGAGGCTCTGCCCAAGTACGTGATTATATCTAAAGAAGGAGAGATTTTGTTGAATTCCAATCAAAAACCAAGTACTGAGGCCTTTAAGGAAAAACTAGAAACTTATTTACAACTTTAAGTATGGTTGAGATTTATTCAAGCGTATATGAGGCTTTTCATTTACCCGATGAACCTATTTATGCTTTTATATATTTCCTTCTATAAATAGGAATTATTGTAGATTCACCGTTCTTTGTAAGAATAAAATCTAATGAAAATATGGATATGGTAGTACCTTTTTTACAAATTATTATTCCCGGGGAATTATACTCCCGTATAGTAGGGATATTACTAGTAGTTATTTTTATTCTAATAGGTTTAATTTTCAAGGTGAAAGGTTTTAATGGTAGAATAGGTAATGTTATATTTTGGGATGACAGGCACGATGATTGGTTTGATGCTGAAGATTGATAGCAAAACTTGAAGTGAATTGAAATGAAACATATTTAGTTTAGCACAATAAATCGATTGGGTTTCTTTAGCTATTCATTTTCCTGTCCCAGTAAAAGTTTTAGAATCTTCTATATTTGCGTCGACTTAATGAGAGAAGATATCTTTAAACTACACACTAAAATCTTAAGGAATACTATGAACAAACAGTCTTTAATTACCCTAGTCTTTTTAGCCTTTTTTTTGTTACTTGTATAGCATAATAAACGGATATAGGTATTACAGAAATTAAAGTGCCATTACCAAAGGCATGGAAAAATTATTCTGACAGAAAAAGTGTTTGTTCAATAATGAAGGCATCAAAGGTAGTTTAGATTTTGCATCCTTTGATGTTCTATTTGGAATGAGCACTTCGGTGCTCCTAAAATAAGAAAATGGATACCTACTTTCTGTACGCTAATTACTATTATAATTTTGGCTTTAACGTCACCTGCATTTTAAATGAACGCAATGAGCACACGGACCCAGGTCCCAATATTCTTAAAAGCCCAAGTCATGAATGGACTCATTTTAGTCATACACGCCAATCCTTAAATACCTTACATGCCTACCAATGGGAAAAAGCGAAAGGTGTTGGTTTGGTGCTGGGGTATAATAATCTAAGAGCTTTAGATATTGATGAATGCCATGACCTGTCCATAATTCCGGATTTCCTGAATATACTGGATTTGCCTCAAGATTATGAATGGGTGATGAGGAGTGGCAGCCACAATGGATTTCATATACTGTTTTATGCAGAAGAGCATAAGTTTGAGGTCGCTAAGAACAAAATCAAAGCCTTTAAGTCTGATCGGTTTAAGCATATCGAGCTTCGATGGATAGGACACTTAGTTCTTCCTCCTTCAATACATATTAGCTTCAATACGTATGAATTTCTCAATTCAGTAATCCCCAAACGCAAACCTCTAGAAATCAATAACGAAAACCTCTACGCACTGTTAGATAAATATTGTAAGCGGAAACCTTCGAAGCAAGAGATAATTGATATAATAATTGTAGATAACAACTCGATAAGTAGTGAAGAATTAAGTATAGAAGAGGAGCTAAGGCAGTCAAAGTTTACTAGCCCATTGCATATTCAGGATGCTTCGGATAACAGTGAGGAGATAGGTAAAAAAGAGGAGTTAGAAGTCTCACGGTATACAAGTCCTTTGCATATTTATAGTTCTTCAAGTAGCAGTGAGGAACCGGAGGCAATCTTTTCTCCACCATACTATTTGTTCTTTGATACAGAAACAACTGGGGTTCCCAATGATTGGAACGCTCCCGTTAGTCATTTAAATAATTGGCCCAGATTGGTACAGTTGGCTTATTTAGTATATGATGCTAAGGGCAGCTTGGTAATGTCGAAAGAATCAGTAATAAAACCTGAAGGATTTTTGATTCCAAAAGCGGCTTCGGATGTTCATGGTATTACTACAGATTATGCAATTATGAATGGCAGAGGTCTTTCAGAGGTACTTGCTGATTTTGAAATGCAATGTCGTCAGGCTGAATTTTTAGTTGCGCATAACATAAGCTTCGATTCAAAGATAATGGGTGCAGAATTTCTGAGAAAGCTGTCCCGAAATCCGCTTTCAAATCAAAAGCAATTATGCACGATGGAAGCCTCTACGGATTACTGTAAGATTCAAGGGAGCTTTGGATATAAATGGCCGAAATTGTCTGAATTGCACATGAAATTATTCGGAGATGATTTTGAAGGAGCGCACGATGCTCTTGCCGACATTGAAGCTACCGCAAGATGTTTTTGGGAACTACGACGATTGGGCTTAATTTAGAGATTCTAAATGTCTAGGATGAAAAATGTATTGGTCTCACTATCTCTAGTAGTCGTTTTTGCTTTTACTCTTGTAAGTGATACGGACTATAGACTTCCCTATCAGGAGCAAGAATTTATTAAAATTGAAAGAGACTTTGGATATGGTAATAAATTTTATCCTGTCCAAGGGATAAGCAGAAAATTTAATAAGGGAGTTGTATTTCAACTTGAACAGGATGCCGAGATATATTCGATTCAGGATGGAGTGGTGGTTGAACTTTGTGATACCTGTGAGCGAAGTTATTATGGCAACCATGTTGAGATCAGGCATAATGATAGTATTACCGTGAGGTATTATCACTTGGGAAAAATAACTACATCTTTAAATAAAAAGGTGTCTCAGGGTGAGCAGATAGCTGTATCTGGAAATTCTGGATATACCACTGAAAATGGACTGGGGATCATTGTACGACTAAAGGATAGTATTATAAATCCCTTAAGCCTTTTGCCAAGAATAGAAAACAGGAATTAAGGTTTAAGGAGTTTAATAGAAAGGATGAATTCGACTTATACCTCAACTAATGAAAAAAAGTGTAATTTTAATAAAGACCTAACTGAAGCAAAACCTTCCATTCAAAATCATTAGATCATAATCTTTGGAGAATTTAATCCATAAAATAAAAGCGGCTATTGCGCTCTCTTCGGAGGCAGAGGAATATGTACGTTCAATAGCCAAAGAGAGAAAGGTGTCGAAAGGGGATGTTTTGATTCGGGAAGGTCAATCAGTGAATAAGACTTTTTTCGTTGTTGATGGAAGCCTCCGTTCCTTTTGTGTGGATAATGAAGGCAAGGAGCATACCTTGCAGTTCGCGATCAAAGACTGGTGGATCAGTGATTTTATGGCCATCTATAATCACGAGCCTGCTTCCCTGACCGTAGAATGTATAACAGATTCAGTAGTCATTGAATTTAATGCTCAAAAGTTAAGCGAAATATATATTCCCTTTCCGGAATTCGAATCTTTCCAACGGAAAAACTTAGAAAGACATGTCGTTAGCCTGCACAAGCGAATCTTAAATCAATTACAGTTGACCGCAACCGAGCGGTATAGTTTATTTCTTAAGCAATATCCGAATATCGAGCAGTATGTTCCCAACTATCATATCGCCTCTTATCTCGGGATAACCCAACAGAGTTTGAGCAGAATTCGGGCGAAAAAAGCAAATAAATAGATTTCTTACCATAGGGTAATTTTTATCCAAACACCCTGCATTACTTTTGATTAAGAAATTAAAAAATCATAAAAGTTATGCTTAAAAAGATATTAGGTCTTAGTCCAAAATTAGAATCAGACGGTTCATTTAGTCCTTCCAAAATGGCCCTCAAAATGAGTGTTTCTGCCCAAACAGATTTTGAACATATTTCCTACGAGAAGTACAAGGGAAGCCGATCCAAGATTCTTGTGATTTTCACCGAACACAAGAACTTGAAAATGAAAAACGGAAAGTATTTCTCAACAGGAAATCATCCCGTAGAAGCCTTATTGCCAATGCTTCATCTTCAGCATGCAGGTTTTGAATTTGAAATAGCAACGCCAACAGGAAAACCTGTGGTTTTTGAAATGTGGGCTTTCCCTGAAAAAGACGAGCATGTTAATGCCATTTACAAAGAGCTCAAATCAAACTTTGATAATCCTCTTAATCTTTCAGATTTTATAGATAATTCATTCGATAATCCGGATGCTTATGCAGCTGTTTTTGTACCTGGAGGGCATGGAGCAATGATTGGGATTCCTGAAGACGAGAATGTTGGAAATATACTTCGTTGGGCGGATAAAAATGGTTTGTTTACGATTAGTCTTTGCCATGGCCCAGGTTCATTTTTGGCAACCATGGTGAACGATCAGGAATTTCTTTACAAAGGCTACAATATGGCTGTCTTCCCCGATGCTGTAGACAATAAAACTCCAATGATTGGTTATCTTCCTGGAAAGATGCCTTACGGTTTAAGTGAAACATTGAAGAGTTTGGGTGCTAATTTGATGAACACTAAGATGGATAAAACTGTATGTGTTGATAGAAAGCTAATAACAGGTTCCAGTCCACTCGCATCAAACGAACTTGGAAAGCTGGCAGCCAATACATTATTAAAGGAATTAAACTAAAAAATGGAATTAATAGAAAAGCTCAATTGGCGTTATGCAACTAAAGCAATGAATCGCCAAACCGTACCTCAAGAAAAAATTGATAATATCTTAGAAGCAATATCTCTTGCTCCAACCTCTAGTGGATTGCAGCCTTTTGAAGTATATGTGGTTACCAATCAAGAAGTGAAAGAACAAATCAAGGCAATTGCATCGAATCAATCCGTAGTTTCAGACTGTTCACACTTGTTGGTTTTCGCAGCTTGGGATACCTATACAACGGAAAGAATAAATAAGATGTTTGACCTGGTTAATGAGGTTCGAGGATTTACGAATGAAGGTTGGGAGAATTACAGACAGATGCTTTTAAATGCCTATCCTTCAAGAGACCCAGAGGTGAATTTTAACCATGCTGCTAAGCAAGCATATATTGCATTTTCACAGGCTATTGTAGCTGCAGCATTTGAACAAGTAGATGCCACACCAATGGAAGGTTTTAAAGCAAGCGCATTGGATGAAATCCTTGGTTTAAGGGAAAAAGGTCTTAGAAGTTGTGTGATGCTTCCACTAGGATACCGAGATCATGAAAATGACTGGTTGGTCAAGCTTTCCAAAGTTCGAAAAAGCAAAGCAGATTTAATTACGGAGATAAAGTAAGATCTGCAGATATTAAGTATAAAGGAAAAACGGTTTTGGGGAGACTCAAACCGTTTTTTGTATTTAAGAAGATTGGATTCAAATTATTAATGAGTATTTTTTATCAAGTGAAGGCTGTAAATGGTCAGTTAGTAGATGTATAATGTATTTACAATTATAAATAATAATTTGGATGTTGTATTGAACTAATTATTGGATAATTAATACTAACTCAAGTCATGAAAAAAATCTCAACTTTTTTGTTTGTTCTATCTGCGATAGCTGTGTTTTATGGAGCATATTCGAAACTGCAAACTAGTTCAGACCCTACACTTTTATTTAGTGCTGGTTTTATCGCTGTAATCCTTGGTGTTGTATTAATGATATACAATTCTAAAAAAGCGAAAACTTTAAAAAGTGCAGAAGCCTTTAACTAAAAATTAATATTAATCACCCCATGCTTAGATTAAATATATAGGTATACGGTGATTGATTTCTTATGTGCTTGAAGTGATTTGGTCTAAAGGTGCTATTCAGGTATTAAACGTGTAGTATTGAATTTTGATATTAAAAAAAATAATGCACTCCAATTTATTAACTCATTATCTAAAGCCTTAGGACAAGATCTAAGGGGTAGATTCCGTTTTTGTGGTTAATCCTGCCAAAAATTATGTACCTTATTTATTATATTTATTCATCTTAGTTCAAGCCTCTTTATGCGTTTTCGTATTGCCTTGCATTGTTTAGTGATTTGTTCATTTTATTCCTGTAGTTCGGATGAAACTCCTATGATTTCTGAAACGGCAATAGATTATTTGAATGAGGTTTTGGATATCATGGAAGCAAATTCCATTAATAAGTATACTATTGATTGGACCGATTTCAGAGCGAAAGTATTTGAAAAAGCTGCTACCGCTCAAAGCATACCTGAAACATATGATGGAATCAGAGAGGCATTGATCATGCTTGAGGACAATCATAGTATCTATTATCAACCTGGAGGTAGTCGTATCACTGTTGCATTAAAGTGTGAGGATCAGACCTTGACTTTGCCACAGCTTCCCTCAAATATCGGTTATGTAAAAATAAATGCCTTTTCGGGTTCTTCTAACAGTACCGCTGCTATTTCTTTTGCAGCCCAGATCCAAAATCAAATCCAAAGTCAGGATCACGATGAAATGATTGGATGGATTGTGGATTTGAGAAATAATGGGGGAGGTAATATGTGGCCTATGATTGCCGGGATTGGTCCAATACTTGGCGAAGGGGTTGCGGGGTATTTTATTCAGCCGGATAATTACGAATACTCCTGGGGGTATTCCGCTGGTGCATCTATTGCAGACGAAGAGTATATTGTTACTCAATTAGATGAATTTTATGAATTGTTAACCCCCAATCCTAAGGTGGCGGTATTACTGAATGGCGGGGTAGCGAGTTCAGGGGAAGTTATGGCTATCAGTTTTATCAATAGACCAAATACAAGAAGTTTTGGGGCGCCTACCTGTGGACTATCAACAAGTAACACTATGTTCACTTTAAGCGATAATGCTAGATTATTCTTAACCACAGCCTATTTGGCGGACAGAAATAAAAATCAATTTGGGGGTGAAGTAGCTCCGGATGTGATGATGGGTAATCAAGCCGCCTTACAAAGTGCAATTGAGTGGATTGAGGAATAGTCCTTTTACTGCGATGCCTGTAGACTATTAGAACCTGCACTTGCCAATACAGAAAACTTAATGATTAGATCATTTGCTGGGATAAGATTTTTCAATCTATTTCGTTATTTTTAAGAACAAACATTTGAAAAACTTAAAGCTAGCAGTGTTGAAGATTAAGAAATTTTGGAAACGTATTTTAGTGGTACTAATCGTTGTTCCACTTTTAGCAGGAGGTGGTCTGATTTATTATGTTCAAAATAGCCAAGCTGAAATCATTAAAAGGGAGGTTGAAAAACTGAATAATGATTATAAAGGCCTTGTGCGTATTGGGGACAGTGCGCTATCCCTTTTTGGAAATTGGCCATACGTTTCTTTAAAGATATACGATGTCCAGATTTTTGAGACTAAAGCAGATGATGCTCCAGTGATAATGGATGTAGAAGATATCTATGTTGGTTTCAATCTCTCCGATATTATAAATGGTATCTACGACATACAGTCAATAATCGTGGAGGAGGGTGTTTTTAATATCGTACTGCATGAAGATAATACGACCAATATTGAAAACTCCTTAGCAAGCACTTCTTCAAAAGAGGAAACGACGGAAGCAGATTCCTCAACTACCAATATTCACCTTAAAAAGATAAAATTTAGAAACCTGGATATTCATGCCTTGGATGAAGCATCTAATACAGATATTGAAACTTTTATATATAGTGGTAAAGGTGGCTTTAGTCTTAAGGATAGCTTGATCGCTGGGCATATCGATACTGAATTCGAATTGAATTTGATAGAGGATGGAGATACCAGTTTTATCCGCGAAAAACACTTTGAAATTCATACCGATATTACATTTAATGAATACACTGGGGTTCTTAATATTGAGCCATCTGGAATTGTCATGGAGAATGGTGATTTTGAATTAGAAGGTTCCGTAGGTATGCTAGAGGAAATCGATCTTGACCTTTCTATTAAAGGGACAAAACCCAATTTTGATATGTTCATTGCATTCGCTCCTGCAGATGTAATTAGCATATTGGAACGCTATGAAAATGCGGGTGAAATATATTTTAATGCAAGTATAAAAGGACCAGTCAGCGATGAAGAACTCCCTTTTATAAATGCAGATTTTGGTGCTGGAAAAGCCTTTTTAGAGAACACATCCAATGAGTCTAAAATCGATCAGATGGGCTTCGTTGGACATTTTACGAATGGAGCTAAGCGCGATATGAGTACCATGGAATTCTCCTTGACTGATATGACTGCCTCTTTGGAAGAAGGGGATTTTACAGGTTCTTTTGTGGTTAAGAATTTTGAGTCTCCGGAAGTGGATATGCAGATAGATTCTGAATTTGATCTGGACTTCGTAGCGGCGTTTTTTGAATTGGAGCAAGCGAAAAATGCCTCTGGTAGTGTTGCCCTGCAAATGAATTTTCACGACATAATAGATATTGATCAACCGGAAAAGGCTTTGCAGCAACTGAACCAGGCTTATTATGCAGCACTGAAGGTGGAGAACTTAAGTTTGGAGGCCAAAGATTTTCCAGCACCTTTGGATAGTCTGAATGTTGATTTGGTCATGAATGGCAAGGAAGCAACGCTTAATCAATTTGATTTGTCCATGGGTGATTCGGATCTTTCTGTTAGTGGGTTTTTATCCGACCTACCAGCAATAGTCCATCATACAACTGTGCCAGTGGAGGTTCATTTGGATATCAATTCTAATT